>JAZSJG010000033.1:0-29965 GCA_045534215.1 Eubacteriales bacterium | reverse complement strand
TTTTCAGTTAAATCCGCCTGCGTCGGAATAAATCCACTTCGTGGATGAAATCGCTATGTGATGAAATCTTTCTTCGCAAGGTCGCGAGTGCCACTGAGCCACAACGAGATGGGAGAGGGGGATTTGATTTGCTCCGAGGTGGAACACCGAAGATTTCATTCAAACAAGTTTGGATTGCATCTTTAAAGCAGGATTTCATTTTTCCTTTGTCCATCTTCCGTGGTCATTCACGCCTTCGGTAGCTGGACTCTTTTTGTTTTCGTTAGGTTATAAATGCGGTATTCGTTAAAATACAAGTTATATAGATGTTGCTTAACAGTTGAAAATACCAAAATAACAGGTTGTTGCCTTTTAATGATTCTTTTGTTAGAATTTAAATACAAAACATTTTGAACAATTTTGAGGATACAAATATGGAATTAGGAAATAAAATAAAGCAATTGAGGCAAAAATCCGGGTTAACACAAGATCAACTTGCATCAAAATTAAGTGTGACAGCGCAGGCGGTTTCAAAGTGGGAAAATTCTGTGACTATGCCGGATATTACTCTTTTGCCTCAGATTGCTATTGAGTTTGGAATAAGTATTGACGATTTGTTTGACCTTACACTCGAACAGAAATTGGACAGAATAGAAAAAAGTATAGAGTTTGAAAATGAACTTTCTACAGAGAGCTTTAAGGAATATGAGGTTTTTTTGAAGGAAAAACTTGATGAGAACAAAAATTTCCCCCGCGTTTTAAGCCTTTTGGCTAATCTATATCATCACCGAATGGAATCGGATGCAAAAAAAGTAAGCAAATATGCTCGTGCATTTATATCTCTACAACCAGAAAAGAAAGAATGCCAATGGCTTTTGAATATGGCAGAGGGACAACATGCATGGGATTGGAACTGTTTTGAGCATTCGAAAATAATAGATTTTTACAAAGAAATTGTAGATAGCGATACAATCGATCCGCCCACACCGCTTCCTTACTACTATCTTATAGATAATCTAATAGCCGATCATAGAACAAAGGAAGCAACAGAATATCTCAAAAAACTTGAAGCTATACCTGCTCACAAGTCTTTTTTGGTTACCGTATATAGAGCGCATATTTCATTAGCTGAGTTTGATGAGAAAAATGCAGATTCAATCATTAAAGACGGCTTGGAAAAATATTCTGATAACGGAAGTTTTATTTTCGAAGCGGCACAGTATTTTGCAAAGAAATGTAATTACAGCAAAGCTCTTGAATTATATGAACTCTCGTGGAAACTCGAAGAAAGCAGCAAACCGAGATACACCGATACTTTGTATGGAATAGCCAAGATATACGGAATTCTTGACAACAAAGAAAAGGTCATCAACACCTATGACAGAATACTTAAAGTATTAACAGATGAATGGGGCTATAACAATGATGATAGAATTGTAGTTGAAGTAAAACTTGTAAGGGATGCCATTATCGTTGGCAAATAAACATTACTAAAATATCGTCTATCGTTAAATTCGCACCCATTTAAAACTGCTTGATTAATTTGCATTCATCACGACTTGAGGGCAACTAATTTAAACGGTCTGCTTTTACCTTATAGGGTTTGTATCTAACTGTCGAAAAATAACATATACTGTAATGGTGCTTCACCAAAATTTATAAAGGAGATAACTTTATGAGCAAACAAAATCCATTTGCGCGAAGTACCAATCACTGTTGCAATGGCTGTCAAACCGGCTGCAAAAACGACTGCGATAACAAACCATCTTGTTGCGACGATAAGGATAAAAATCCGTGTGT
Organism: Eubacteriales bacterium; assembly: GCA_045534215.1. GTDB lineage: Bacteria > Bacillota > Clostridia > Oscillospirales > CAG-272 > UBA1740. The sequence continues at coordinate 28,186 of JAZSJG010000033.1, read as the reverse complement.
ATTTTGCCCTCCCGGTCCGCAAGGTCCCGTTGGCGAGACCTGTCCTGTCGGTACGCAGGGTCCAATGGGACTTCCCGCAGAACGGACCTATTGCCGACACAAACATCGGTAGACTTGGTCCCTCATCATTCAACCGCACTCTGCTTTTTAGGAGCGCTATAGGTGTATTTTTATTAAATTGATGTGGGAATGAAAACTAAGGACAAATATTATTCTTAAAGAGCGACATCATCCGAACCAATATGAGTCTAAATTGAGTTTTTTGCTCTGTTTAGGCTCTTATCTTATTCTTACACTTTGTTATGCATTAAAGAATACTAAAAACGGTAAGGGTCTTTTAAGTATTCTTGGGATTTGAAATAGAAAAATTTGAATTATCTGTTTGTTCCAAGGAGAAAAAATGATAATAAATTAAATATGTTAAAGTCCAAGATGTTTTTTATTGTATTTTGAGAAAGTTTGTGCTATTATATATTCATATATTATTTTAATTTTAGGAGTTGCTTATGGAAAATATCAGAATTCAAGATGACCTTTATATGTACGTGAACCAAAAAACATTGGATGAGCTTGTAATTGCTGACGACAAGCCAACAGCCGGCGGATTTGCTAAGCTTGGAGATGAAGTTGAAAAAATAATGATGGATGAGTTTTCTGTCATGACCGAGAGCAAGTCTTATCCAAACGACCATCTTAAGAGGGCATGCGAATTGTATGCAATAGCGAAAGATGAGAAAAGAAAGGAAAAGCACGGTATAGCTCCCGCGCTTAAGAACCTTTCGATTCTTAAGAGTCTGAACGAAGTAAAAGACTTCAGCCGTATGTACAAAGACCTATCTCTTCATGGCATCCCTACACCCATAAACATCGGTGTTGAAACAGATATGAAGAATACGAAGCGCCGTCTTGTATATATTCAAGGACCCGGTGTAATTCTTCCCGACGCATCCTACTATAAGCCCGAAATGGCTGCGCAAAAAGAGCAAATTTTGGGGATTTGGACTAACGTTGCGAGAACGGTTATGTCCAAAACCGACCTGTGCGCAGAGGACCAGGAAAAATACGTAAATGATGCACTTGCATTTGACGAAATACTTGGTGGTCTTGTTAAAACACGCGAGGAATGGTCACGATACATTGAAATGTACAACCCGATGATCAAAGATGAAGTTGCTGACATGCTTGCGACCATTAACTTTGACGATGTTCTTAAGGATTTATTTGGATATGCTCCGCAGACAATTGTTGTCACTGAGCCAAGATATTTCAGCGAGTTTTCAAAAGTGTTTAACGCGGAAAATCTAGAGCTTTACAAGCACTGGGCATACGTAACGGGACTTTTAAGATTTTGTTCCTACCTCTCCGAAGAGCTTCGTGATATCGGCGGAATGTACAGCCGTGCAATCATGGGCGTTGCAAAGATGCAATCTATTGAAAAGTTTGCATATAATCTTGCCTCAAGCACGTATTCTGAACCGGTTGGAATTTATTACGGTGAAAAGTACTTTGGCGAAGAGGCGAAAAAGGATATTACAGAAATTGTATACCAAATTATTAATACATACCGTGCGCGCATAAAGACAAATGAAATCCTTGGAGAAGAAACCAAGAAAAAAGCGATTTTGAAGCTTTCAACTATGGGTGTAAAAATGGGATATCCCAACAAGGCAAGAGCGCTTTATAACAAGCTTATATTTAATCCTGATGATTCTCTGTTTGACATAATGCTTACCCTTAATGCAATAAGAGAGCTTGACATTCTTGATAAGCTTGACAAGCCCACAGAGCCGGAAAACTGGGCTATGCCAGGACACATGGTAAATGCTTGCTACGACCCCTTTGTCAACGACATCACATTTCCGGCTGCGATTTTACAAGCCCCCTTCTATTCCTTGAAGCAAACGAGAAGTGAAAATCTTGGCGGTATAGGAAGCGTTATAGGCCACGAAATTTCACACGCCTTCGACAGCAACGGTGCAAAATGCGATGAAAACGGTAATATCAACGATTGGTGGACAGCCGAAGACTTTGAGAGATTTGAGAAAAAGGTCAATCAGATGATAGAACAGTTCGACGGTATTGAGCTTCCTTGGGGAAGAGTTAACGGTGCATTCATTGTCAGCGAAAATATGGCGGACAACGGAGGTATGGCGGTAACTCTTGACATTATGTCAAAAACCGAGGGTGTATCATACGAGGAATACTTCTCTAACTGGGCAAGAGTTTGGTGCCAAAAGACAAGGCCAGAGTACTTGAAGATGATTCTTGCCGTTGACGTTCACGGTCCTTGCGTTTTGCGTGCGAATATGCCGCCAAGAAACTTTAGCGAATGGTATACAACCTTTGATGTCAAAGACACAGACAAAATGTATCTATCACCGAATAAGCGTATCGTTATTTGGTAAGCTGCACAGTAAGTGACTTAATTTCATTATAAGCCCGTGGTATATTCCTGTACAATTATGGAGGAAAACAATTATGAAAAACAATTCCTCTGCGAACTCTTCCGACTGTAAAAACAAAGGTGAAATAATCATCAAAGCGCCAAGGGTCGCTGTGTGCAATTTATATGCAGATATGCCTCTGTCTATAAATTATTTTGAAGCATTCGACACCAAAAAGGTAATTGAGCCGACCTTTGTTGAGAATTCCGATGAAATTGCGATATATCATTATGGCAACCTAAATTTCGGTCTTTATCACTACAGTGTATCCACGGAAGATTACACATCCTTGTGTCAAATAATAAATTTTACCAAGGAGAAAGCGGAAAGCGAAATCGAGATAACTGCAAAGCTTGAAAAGCTTGCAAAAAACGGATACGAGCAGAAATTCGTAATGCTGAACTCTTCTGAATTTATTAATGCGCATTTGGCATCGCAAAAGGATACTTGGGGTGAAGAATATGCCCGTTTATTTAACACGCCCCAGTTTACACGTTCTAAAGAGCGCGCAGGAAAACATCAGCAAACCACGAACGAAGAAATTTATAATTACATCGAAAAGGTTGCAAAAACATGCGAAAACATGCACGTTTTTTCCTTGGGAAAAACGCCCAAATATAATTTCGACATGCCCCTTGTTCTCTTTACAAATGAGAATATCAAAGGAAAAACCTTAGAACAAGCTGCAGAAATTATAAAGAATAACGGCAAGCCAACCGTTCAATATGCAGCACAGGTTCATTCCAACGAGCCGGGGTCTACAGAGGGCGCTTTGGCTATGATAGGCGACCTTGCAAGAGACTACGGCAAGTGTGTTCTTGAACACGTAGATGTCTATATCATTCCGAGAATCAACCTTGACGGTGCGGTGGAGTGTATTCGCCAATCTCCTTCAACGAATGAGGATATGAACAGAGATTATTTGCGAGTGAACAACCCGGAGATTTGCATGGTTACACATGCATATAACTTATTTTTACCCGAGCTTGTTATTGACGGGCACGAGAAGAGAACCGAATTTTTAAAAACGGGAGAATCCTTGTGTACAGACATGGAGCTTCAGGTAGGAGCGGGCTCATTGAACCATCCTGCCGAAATGACAGAAATGGCTATGCAGATAGCGCTTAGTGCTTTAAGAAAAGCACGTAATATTGGGTTGCGCTCGCACTTTTACCATCATCTTGCCTCGGCAGCAGGCGGAGCTGCAGGAAGCAGCTATTACGGAACAAGAAACAGTCTTTCATTTTTAGTGGAGACTCCTGGCGGAACAGCTGCCGGAATGTACTACATGGAGCGCCGCGTAGTCGGACAATATATTCTTGCATCTTCTGTCATAAACTATGCTGTTGACCACTCTTCTGAGGTGATGAGAACGGTCCGTTCAAGCCGTGAAAAAATGACAAAAATGGGTTATACATATGACGAATCCAATATCATAGTTTTGGAGCACGGAAATAAAGAAACGGGAAGCTTCAGTACGCCGCGTATTAACGTTCCTGACGGCAAGGTTATAGCAGAAAATCCCGATATTCCCTACTGCGAGCACGTTGTAGCGCTTCGCAGCCGCACACGTCCGACAGCATACATTCTTCCAAGAGGTATTGAAAACGAGGAAGAAATACTTCGAGTTCTCGGCACTCATGCAATTCCCCACTACGTTTTAGCCGCAGCTTGTATAATTAAGGCACGCCAATATCTTAAATCCGGCGAAGAAATCGTGCTTGCGGATGAAGATGATATTTGCTTTGAAAAGGGAGCATACGTTTTCCCGAACACTGTCCCATCCACAGTTCTTAGTGTAATAATGGAACCTGATTTCAACACCGAATCGGGCAGAAAAATGTCCCTTTTAAGCATGCAACTCGTATCACCCGACGAGGATTGCCGTTTGCCTATATACCGCTACTGTCACAATTTAAGCGAGAATGGAAAGGTCGAGCATAATTAAAATTTGCTCGCTTACAGCTACACTTTATTAACAATACCTGCAATAAGCGAATATACATCTAAAATATTTTTATTGCACACCTATAAAAAACAGTCAAGAGCTACTTTGAGTATCCCTTGACTGTTTTTTTATTATGACTGCTTTGAAAAGAAGGTGGTACGACCCTGTAACGCTAAATCGTTCATTTGAGCAATTATGATATTCCTCTTTTTCTCATACTCTTTGTATTTTGCGCTATATTCGACCATTGCCTCTTTGTATTTTTTATTCTGCAATATTTTGCAGGTGATATATATAGCAAACGGAACAATCAAACAAACAAAAGTCCAAAAGCAAATTGAAAATCTTATTGGAGCGGGTGCCTTGGGCTTCTCGGGGGGAGAAAGACGATAGTATTCTTGAACCTTCTCCTCATATAATGCCTGAATTTTTACAAGCTCCGGATACACGGGATTTTGCGTTTCTCTTGACATAGTAATCTGCTGACCGTTAATCGACAACAGCTCCCATCCAAATGCTTCGTAATGCGTTATGGTGTCCTGCAGACCAAAAACTTTCGGGGAAAATATTTTAGACTCTCTTGACATAATACACCTCTGTTTTGTTTTTTTACAACATTATAACACAAATGTATTCATTTGTCAACATATGTATTCATTTTTTTATTCTCATCGGGTTAGAATACTTTTGAGGTGATAATTATGCAACAAGAATATCTTAACTCCGTGATTGTTGGAGAGACAATAGCTTTCTTCAGAAAAAAGAAAAGGATGTCGCAAGAGGTGTTAAGCGGTCTTTCGGATATAGGAAGAACTCATCTGAGTGCTATTGAGCGCGGAGAAAGAAAGCCGACGCTAGAAACACTTTACAGAATAAGCTGTGCATTAGATGTTAACATGAGTGACATTTTAATCGAAATAGAAACGCGACTAAAAAAAAGCGAGAACTGACATACTTATTCTTCGCCTGCGTCAGCATATATATTAGTTAATCTAAAAGGTTGTATTTATGACTAGTTAACATAAAAGCTCCCGAGAAATATTTCGGGAGCTTTTATGTTATTTCGTTTTCTTGAGAAGTGAGTAATTGCTTGTATTTTTCTTGCTGAGCTTTCACCGCTAAATCATTCTTTATCGCCTTGCTTCGAATTAGTGATTTTGTTTTTCGATTTATGTATTTGGGGAGCTTGATAATTCAAGGTAAATATTCCAAGACAAACAAGGAAAAGCGAAAGTATAAGATTGACAAGCTCAACGTTGGAGTTTTCCGTGAGCATAAGAGTTGAGAGTATAACACCAAATACAGGGGTTGTGCAAGTAAATATTGTAACCTTTGACACGGGATTATACTTCAAGAGAATTCCCCACAAAGAATATGCGATAGCCGAGAGGAAGGCAAGGTAAATAATAACCGCGAATCCACGGAAGCTTTCAACTGTTATTACGCCGCCGAAGGCGAGTCCGACGATTATCATAAAAAGTCCGCCGAAAACGAACTGATACCCGCTTATTACAACGGGGTCCTCAGAGCTTGAAAACTTCTTTATTAACACAGAGGAAAAACCAAGCGATGCTGCAGAGAAAATTACGAAGACATCGCCTGTAAAGTTCATATCGAGAGTGAGGCCGTTTAAGTTAACCATGATTATACCTGCGAATCCAAGTATACATGCCACAATCTTTTTAAGATTTAATTTTTCCTGCTTAAAGAGCAGCGTAGAAATCAAAATTGAGAAGAATACGGATGAACCGCTTGCAATAGTGCCCTTCACTCCGGTGGTATTGGAAAGACCTACGTAAAAGAAGATATACTGTATGACTGTTTGAGTTGCGGCAACTATTCCAACCTTTCCTAAGTTTTGAATCTTAGGATACAGAAAGCGGCGTCTTGCCATGCTGTAAATTAAAATTGTGAGAACTCCGGCAAGTGCAAATCTTATACCTGCAAAGAGTATAGTAGAGGGGACGTTTTTATTGGGCATTACCAATTCGTAGCCGATTTTGATGAACGGGGTTGCACTTCCCCAAAGAGCGCAGCAAAGAAGCGCTGAAAATATGACAAATAGCGGATGGGTAAAAATTTTATTGTTTTCTTTAAGATTCATCTTATTTTTCCTTGATACTAAAGTTTTTCATTGATGTTTAGATGAAAATACACTTTTCATAATTGCACTGATTTTTGGGGGAGTTCCGTAAAGAAGCACACCGACTCTATAAATTCTTGCGGAAAGAACACCAACTCCGATTACCGAAGCGATAAGAATTATCACGGAAGCAACTATTTCATACCAGAGAACAGTGCTCATTGCAATTCTTGTGAACATAGCCATTGGAGAGGTGAATGGAATATAGGAGCATATCTTCATCAACATGTTGTCAACCGACCCACCGGACATAGAGAAAACCACCACTATAAAAGCGAAAACAAAAAGGAATGTGATAGGCATTACAGATGTGTTTATATCCTCAAGCTTTGATGCCGTAGAGCCGATTGCACCGAACATAAATGCATAAATCAGAAAGCCGAGAATAAAGAATACTATCATATATAGGAAAAGATTCATCGGAATGTCAAATATCGACGATATTATTGGATTTGAGAGATTTTTGCTATTCAAATTATAAAGAAGCATTGCTGAGCCGAATATTATAACTATCTGTGAAAATCCGGCAATGCACGAGGCAAGCACCTTGCCGAACATCATACTTATCGGCTTCGCACTGGTAACAAGAAGCTCCATTGCTCTTGAGCTTTTTTCGGTTGCTACATTAGTTGCTACCATTTGTCCGTAAAGAAGTATCACGGTATACAGAGCAAAAATCATTATGTAAGTATAAAGAAAATTTTGCATCTGGTCCTTGCCAAGAACCTTAATTTCGCTTTTTATCTGAGTTGAAAGAATGGCATTTATCTGCTCCTCGGTAAGTCCGTTTTGTGCCATTTTTCTTACACGGTACACCTCTTCCAGAACAGCATCAGCTATCTGCGTGTTGGTATCGTACATAGAGAGGTTGTTAACGTAATATATGTAAGAATCCTCATTTGTCATAACGAAAGCACAGTCTGCATTTCCGTTGAGCACCTCTTTTTCGACATCCTCTACACTGTTGCCGGAAACCATAACGTTATAACCGACAAAAGCTTGAGAGAAATATGCTTTTACAGTTTCAGATAGCTCTTCGTCAGAGGAGCTTACGAGCATAACGGGAAGATTTTCCGGCTCATCGGGGGTTGAGCTGTTAGTAAAAGCCGAAATTATATTAGGCAAAAACATGCCGATTGCCATAGCTACAACGAGAAAAATTGTTATTCCGACAAAAACCTTGTTTTTAAGGTAGCCCATCAATTCGAATTTTAAGATTTTTCCAAATTGCTTCATTCTGCACCTCCTTAAATTGCTTTGCCGGCGTATTCTACGAAAATATCATTGAGGGACGGCTCAAAAACCTTCACCTCATCAACATCGTATTTTTCGACAATTCTCTTCATAATTTCACTTTTATCATTCACAGAATCAAGAGTAATAATCAAAGAGCCGTCCTCCCTCTCTTTACAAGAAGCGGAAAAATCGCTTTTGATTTTTTCGCAGTTCTCAGCTCGTACAACAAGCTTATTTCTTACGTAATTACGCTTGATGTCATACAGATCGCCGTGCAGAACTACTCTTCCGCTATTTATAATAGCGATACTGTCGCAAAACTCCTCAATATAGCTCATCTGATGGCTGGAGAACAATACTATTTTCCCGGAAGAAATCTGCTCTTTAACCACGTCCTTAAGTAGCATTGCATTTACAGGGTCAAGACCAGAAAATGGCTCGTCGAGTATAACGATATGCGGGTTGTGTGCAAGAGCTGTTATAAGCTGGATTTTCTGTTGATTTCCTTTAGAAAGTGTATCAAGGCGCTTGTTTTTATACTCCGACATACCAAGACGCTCCAGCCAATAATCTATTGCTTTTATTGCATCCTTTTTACTCATGCCCTTGAGCTCAGCAAAATAAACAAGCTGGTCTATTATTGTCTTTTTAGGATAAAGACCTCTTTCTTCGGGCAAATAACCTATACCTATATTATCATAACTTATGGGCTTTCCGTCAATATGTATTTCTCCGCTGTCGGCGTTAAATACATTCATTAAAATCCTTATGGTTGTGGTTTTGCCCGCTCCGTTTCTGCCAAGCAGTCCAAATGCTTTTCCGCCATCTACAGAGAAGCTCACATTTTTCAATACTTGCTTTTCTCCAAATGACTTGCAGATGTTTTTCAGCTCTAAAATCATCTTATAATATCTCCCCCAAAAAACAAAAAGGTTGATTTTTACATACACATCCATTTTAACAAAATAAACCCGAATTTGCAAGAGTAAAAATCAACTTCACAAAGCTTTATAAATATTTATATAAAAAATGACCCGTGACTGCCTATCCGCCTGCAATCACGGGTCATTAATGTTCACTCTTGATATTTAATATTTTTTGGTTATCCTCTCTTTCTTCAAGTTGTACAACCTAACCCCAATCTTACTTCAATCTAAGCTCTAAACACACACAAACAAAATTCTCAAGCGAGAACAACTCTATTACGGCTACATTTATTCTCTCGGGGTGGTTAAATTAGTTCAAATATTCCTTCCTTATATATAATGCGTAACACCGCCGTGTTTTTTGAATACCGACGCAACATTTTTTCAAAAGAATTTAACTTCTCATTGGACCATACCTTCCTATTTATGAATTTAAGTTCAGTTTCCCATTGGATTGTACCTTCCTTTCTTCACCTACATTATATCATATTAAGTTTATGATTTCAATATGTCATATTGTAAGTTTTTCACATTTATTTTTTGTTGAAAAGGTAGAAATTATGAATGTTTAACAGATTTTTATTTACATTAGGATTTTTTTGTGTTATAATTGAATTATGGTGCGCCACTAAAAGTTAATAAGCTTTCGCATTTAAGCGGAACAAACAAAGAGGGGTATTGTGAAACAAACACAGTACCCCTTTAACAATTAGTGCAGTTTTATAGGAACTAACCGAAAAGTTCCTCCTTATTTCATGTTCAAAAGAAGCTTTATAATGGAACACTGCATGCGTTTTGGCAAGATGCTAAGCAACACCAAACCGAAGCTTCTGTTTTTCGAGTATGAATATTTCGGCTTTTTTACACTTGCCGCTTTATATATAATTTTGGCTATTACGTCCGCTTTGACCGGCTTAGATGAAAATTTTTGCGCCAGAGAAGAAAAGTGTGATGCCTGCTTTTTATAAAGCTCTGTCTTCTCTTCGAGCTCACGTGTTTTATCTATTGCCGCGGCTTCAAGAGGAGTCTTGACAGCACCCGGTCTTACGGTGACAACCCTTTGACCTAGAAGATTAAGCTCCTGACGCAAGGTATCAGCGTAACATTCAAGAGCAGTCTTTGATACGTTGTACAGTCCGTTAAACGGCATAGGGGAATATGTTGCCACCTCGCTTGTGACTATTATTACCCTGCCGTCTTTTTTAAGAAGAGAATGGAACACTTTGTTCGTAAGCATTGGACCAAAGAGATTTATATCTATCAAACGCTTCATTTCACAGCTGTCCGCTTCGACAACAGATTCCATCGTGTGTATACCGGCGGCGCATATGATAGCATCCAGAGTAACGTTTTTTTCCTCAAGTGTTTTTTTGATTTTTACAAGACCTTCCTCGTCGCAAACGTCCTGCTTAAAGCTTTTCACGTTCAATATTGCCGGGGCAGGTTTTATGTCGAGCGCAAAAACATTGCAACCGTTTTGGGCAAAATACTTTGCTGCTGCATAACCAATTCCCGAGGCAGCTCCTGTTATTAACACATTGAGTAAAGACATTTTGTCTACCGCCTTTGTTGTTTAATTTCTGTACATATCAAGCAGAAGCTTAAGGTCGCATATTTTCTCAATTATTGCTCTGCCTGCATCGGTATCTCTTACAAGACGTCTTTTTCTTGTATGTTCAAACACAACAGATGTGGTCATAATATCCTTGTTTTCGTTTATTGCAATTTCCTTTCCCGGAAAATGCCCGTGGGAAACAAGGCGAAGACAGCGCGAATTATATATGAGAGTATATCCTGCGATTCCGGTTGCGTTATGATACGCTTTGCAAAAACCGCCGTCAATCACTATATATTTTCCGTCCGCCCTTATAGGACTTTCTCCGTCCTTGGTTCTAACAGGCACATGGCCGTTGATTATATGGGAAATTTCTCTTGAAAGTCCGAACTCGTGTAAAATTTTCTTGCAAATTTCAGCACTGTACACGAGCTTGTAGTAGGGATTTTTGGATTCCTTTTTAACATTTTCATCAGATGTAAAATAGCGTTCAAAGGTGGTAATTTTATTTCTGCCGAACAATGGGCTTTCGCGTCCGCACCACAAGTACCACATAAAGTCCTTGGCGCTCTCGTCATTTCTAAAAAACGCCTTGCGAGCCATATCGTCGCAATAATCCATATAAGCTTTTCCGGAAAGCACCTCGCCATCCTTAAAGCTCACTTCTGCGAATTCTCCGTTATCTGTAAGCGGTATACATCCATGGAATAAAAGGTTACCGTCCACAACCTTATATATTGACCCGTGGGTATATAAAAATTCGACATGCTGACGAAGGCGCTTGCTTGAACGAAAGCTCTCGCAAAGCCCGTTTATTACGCACGCCTCCCCATCTGTCAAGCGATATGGGTCACTAAAATCAACGGTGGGAAAATCTGTGTCCTCTAAAGGATATGATACGCCGTCTATCGTTACAGTTTTGTTTTTGATGTCGATGCAGTGTAAAAGGCGACGGTCATCCATACGGTACTCGTGATGCTTTTCGATAAGCGCGCCCTCTAGCTTGAACTGTATTATTGCTATCGCTTTATGCGCTTTTGAAAGGGTATCCATATTATTTTTAACATAATACTTTTGGTCGTCTGTTCTTGGCAAAAAGCGTTTGCTTTCAGAATAATTTTCCTGTGCGAAGCCAATCAGATCACGTAAGCTTATACCGTACCCCGTTTCAAGAATTTCAAGAGTATTATACTGCAAGGCAAGATTAATTACGTTTGCTATACAGCATAAATTTCCTGCGGCAGCACCCATCCAAAGAATATCGTGATTGCCCCATTGAATGTCTGTATTATGGTGAATGGAGAGCATATCCATGATTTTATCAGCATGCTCGCCTCTGTCGTATATATCTCCTACTATATGAAGCGCGGCAACTGCAAGGCGCTTAATAGTGGTAGACAATGCTACTATAAAATCATCAGCTCTGTCAAGGGAAATGATTGTTGAAATTATATGAGAATAATACGCCTCTTTGTTATGCTCCTCTCCGCTTGTATGCAAAAGCTCGTCTATGATGTAGCAATATTCAGCGGGGAGTTTTTTTCTCACGTATGAACGCGTGTATTTTGAGGCAATCTGACGTGTCAAACGAATCAGCCGATACAGAGTTTTTTCATACCAGCCCCTCATATCATCATGATTTTGACGGGTTTCTTCCAGCTTTTGAAGAGGATAGTATATCATGGCTGAAAAAAGGGCGCGTTCTTCTTCGTTCATTTCATTCGAAAATACCAAGTCCACCTTCTCGCGAATGACGCCGGAGCAATTGTTTAGTATATGCTCAAAAGCATCTGCTTCTCCGTGCAAGTCACTCATAAAGTGGTCTGTGCCCTTTGGAAGATTAAGTATAGCATTCAAATTGATAAGTTCCGACGAAACTGCCTGCACTGTTGGATATTCTTTAGACAAAATATTTAGGTAACGCATCTCTGTATTGCTTAAATTCTTCATTTCAGACATAAGAAGCAACCCCTTTTTCCAAAATTCAATTTTATTTTATCATACGAGCGGTATTTTTTCAAGTACTGACTTGTTAATTATCCTTGACTCTCTTTTTAGTCTTTATTTTTGTATTACCTTTTAAGCATTAAAAGCAAGAACAAATCGGTTCTTGCCGCATTTATCCGACAAGAACCGATTATTATCGTTATTAAGATTATAGAAAAAATCAAAACTCAGCGTTGCCAACTGTTCTGGGATAAGGAATTACATCGCGGATATTAGAAACGCCGGTTAAATACATAATAATTCTTTCAAATCCAAGACCGAAGCCAGCGTGCTTTGTACCACCGTACTTGCGAAGATTTAAGTACCACCAATAGTCCTCTTCCTTCAAGCCGAGCTCGTTCATACGCGAGGTGAGAACATCAAGTCGCTCTTCACGCTGAGAGCCGCCGATTATTTCACCTACACCGGGAACGAGAAGGTCCATTGCGGCAACTGTTTTTCCGTCATCGTTAAGACGCATATAGAATGCCTTGATTTCCTTTGGGTAGTCTACGAGGAATATGGGCTTTTTATAAACCTGCTCTGTAAGATATCTTTCATGCTCGGTCTGCAAATCCACGCCCCAATATACCGGGTATTTGAATTTATCCTTTGATTTTTCAAGAATTTCTATTGCCTCGGTATAAGTAACCTTTGCATAATCGGCATCTCTGATTTCAGAGAGGCGCTGAAGCAAGCCGCGGTCTACGAACTTGTTGAAAAATTCGAGCTCTGCTGAGCAATTCTCCATAACGTGATTGATTATATACTTAATCATATCCCAAGCGAGCTGCATATCGTCATCGAGGTCTGCAAATGCGATTTCGGGCTCTATCATCCAAAACTCTGCTGCATGGCGAGCCGTGTTTGAATTTTCAGCTCTGAACGTAGGTCCGAATGTATATATGTTGCCGAATGCCATAGCATAGGTTTCACCCTCGAGCTGACCGGAAACGGTAAGGTTGGTACTTTTACCGAAGAAGTCCTTTGAGTAATCTATTTTGCCATCCTCTGTTCTTGGGGGATTTTCGGGGTCAATGGTTGTAACCCTGAACATTTCACCTGCTCCCTCTGCGTCGGAGCCGGTTATGATGGGCGTATGGACATAAACGAAGCCCCTGTTATGAAAGAAAGAATGGATTGCATATGCTACCTCACTTCTGACTCTGTAAACTGCAGAAAAGAGGTTAGTTCTCGGGCGCAAATATGCCTGCTCACGAAGATACTCCACAGTATGTCTTTTGGGCTGAAGCGGGTATTCGGGAGTCGAGCGTCCTTCAACCTCGATTTTTCCCGCCTTCAATTCAAAAGGCTGCTTTGCTTCGGGTGTAAGAACGAGAGTACCCTCTATAACGAGAGCTGCACCAACGTTCATTGACGCAATTTCATCATAATTGGATATTTTTTCTCTTTCGAAAACGACCTGTATGCCTCCGAAGCAGGAGCCGTCGTTGAGGTCGATAAAGCCGAACGCCTTTGAGTCTCTTAAATTTCTGACCCAACCACCGATTTTAATTATTTTTCCATCGAAGCTTTTGCTATCGGAATAGATGTCTTTTACGAGTATTCTTTTCATTTTCACTCTCCGCGAAGATAAATAGTTAATAATACAGTCATTCTATCACAAAACTTGTTCTTTTTCAATGCTTTTATAAAATTTTTATATTTATATCGCAACTGAAGCTATTGCGAAATACACTACAAGCGAAATTATGTCCGTAGCGGTAGTTATAAACGGGGACGCCATAACAGCGGGGTCAAGCCCAATTTTTTTAGCTAGCAGGGGCAGGGTTGCACCTAGCAGCTTTGCGGTTATTACTGTTATGCATAAGGTTACGGATGCTGAAAACGCGACAACGAGTGTTACGCTTTCATTTGACATAAGCCATCGGTCGACTGCCATAATTTTAACGAAAGCAACACTGCCAAGGGTTAGTCCCGTGAGAATACCTACTGCGAGCTCTTTGAAAAAGACGGAGTGGAATTTTGAAAAGCTGACCTCTCCGACGGAAATTGCTCTTATGACAGTCACAGACGATTGAGAGCCCGAGTTGCCGCCCGTGTCCATAAGCATAGGGATAAACAAGAGAAAAACGGTTGGCAAGAATGCCTCGAAGCGACTTAAAATAGCGCTTGAAAACGTAGCTGAGACCATAAGCAGAAGCAGCCAACCTATTCTTGATTTCCATATAGCGAGAGGACTTCTTTTTAAATAGCTTTCTTCGCTTGGCGTTATCGCTGCCATTTTTGCAAAATCCTCTTCCCTCTCCTCTTCTATGGCATCAATGACATCATCTACCGTTATTATTCCGACTAATCGCAACTCATTATCAACAACAGGAAGAGTTAAAAATCCGTATTTTGAAAATTTTCTTCCGACTGAGTCCTTCTCGTCCATTGTTTTAGCGAATATTACGGGATGCTTCATAAGCTCGTAAATTTTTTTATCCGAGCCGGAGAGTAGCAATTCTTTTAGCGTAATTACTCCAACGAGGCGTCTATGTTGCTCTGTTACGTAACAGGTGTATATATTTTCTTTACCCCCGGCTACTTCTCTGACATGCGCGAGGGCATCTTCGACTGTCATTTGCTCTCTGAGGTGCAGGTATTCTGTCGTCATCATAGCTCCTGCTGAGTTCTGAGGGTATTTAAGCAAACGGTTTATAAGGTCGCGGTTTTCGGGAGCAGATGCTTTCAAAATTCTTTTAACAACACCTGCGGGCATTTCCTCTATGATATCGACGGTGTCGTCCATATACATCAAATCGAGAGTTGAAGCGAGCTCTGCATCGCTGAATGAATTTATAAGGTCCTCTTGAAGCTTTGTTGGCATTTCAACGAAGACCCGTGCAGCAAGTTCCTTTGGTAAGAGGCGATAAAGTATCAGTGCATACTCTTCCTTTATTTCAGCGAGAAGCTCTGCCAAATCCGCCTCTTTTAATCCGTTTACAAGCGACTTAATTTTAGAAAATTCTTTATTTCCCAACATTTGTGCCACAGAAGACGGAGTTGGAAATAATTGTTCGGAAGAAAAGGTGCGTTTTTTGCTTTCCATATAAAAATCCCCCATCAAAAGATATGTATGCGGGGGAATTTTATATGTTGATTCAGAGAAGCTTGGCGGCTTCATCTTCAGAAATTACCGTCAATCCTTTTTTCTTTAAGTGTTCGGCACATACTCCGAGTCCAAAAACAAGTTTCCTGCTAAAGCTGCCATCGTAAATCATATGTGTGGCGCAAGCGGGGCTTTTTTCTTTCATAACTGCGATTTTGCAGTTATACTTTTGGGCGAGTTCGTATGAGGCGGTTGCGCCTTTTTTGTAATTTTCTGTGACGTCCTCCCCCTTCGCATTCACAACCTTTTCACCCTGTCTTTCACTTGCAGTGCGTGGAACGGGAAGTCCGCCAAGGACCTCCGGGCAAATTGGTATGAGATTATATTTCTCCTTAAGCTTTTCAAGCTCCGGATAGCTTCGGCTTTCACCGTCATATCTGCAGGGCACTCCGATTAGACAGGCACTTATTAAAATATTTTCCATTATGCATCTCCTTTATAGCTTAAAACTTCCCTTTTGATTTCATCAAGATTTGCAGCCCCCATAATAATTATAGGCGAGGGGGCGTGTAATAAAAGATTAGAAACTATTTCGCTGCTCTCAATACAAAAAGCGGGGCTTTTTATTATCTTTGCAAGCTCCTTGGAGCTGACTCCATCTATACTTTTCTCCCTGATTGCAGATATATTCAAGAGAAATACTCTGTTTGCGAGAGAGAGAGATTTTGCAAAGTCCTCAAAGAAAGCTTTGGTTCTCGAATAGGTGTGAGGGGCAAAAATCACAGTTATATCCTCCCCAACGAGCTCCTTAAGAGCTGTTATTGCGGCTTCAATTTCGGTGGGATGATGTGCGTAATCATAATAGACCCCCTTGTCTCTGAAGCTGCCTATATACTCAAGGCGGCGTCCAATACCCGAGAAACGCGAGAGCGCATACTCGATATGCTTAGAATCAATTCCCATTTCGGCGGCAGTAACAGCAGCAGCTGCTGCATTCATTATATTAAATCTGCCGACAAGATTTGGGGAAATTTTAACCGTTTTCCCTTCGCCTTTTATTTCGGCACAGTACTTACCTTTCCCCTGCGGTATTATTCTGAGCTTGTAGTTAGCTCCTTCCTTTTCCCCGAATGTTACAACACGGCTTTTAACCAGTGGGACAAGAGATGCGAGGTTTTTGTCATCCTTGTTCACTATACATACATTCGCCATGTTCATTGCTTTTAGAAAAGAGCTTTTCAAAGCGGTGATATCGGCAAAATAATCGACATGGTCGAGTTCGAGGTTTGTAAAAACCGAAACCGTTGGCTCAAGCATTAAAAAGGAGTCCTTATATTCGCACGCCTCACATATAAATACGTTCTTTTCTCCTATTCTTAAAGGGGAGCTGATATCCTTAATTATCGCACCTATGACTGTCGTTGGATTCATATTTGCAGATATGAATATTGCATCAAGCATTGCTGTTACTGTAGATTTTCCGTGGCTTCCGGATACGGTTATCCTTTGCTTATAAATTTCCATAATAGCACCAAGATATTCAGCGCGGCTTACGCATAGTATTCCTTCATTTTCTAAAGCCGCCAATTCTTCATCGTTTTCATCTACAGCCAAAGAATATACAGCAAGATCTGCCGCTTTTGCTATATCAATATTTTTACCGATATAGATTTTCCTACTAACAGAAGCATATTTACCGAGCGCCTCAGGGTCGTTATCGCTTCCGGTAACTTCAAAACCGAAAAATTCGCTTAGTTGGAAAAGAGGATACATTCCTATTCCGAGTGCACCTATAAAGTGAATGCGGGGTACTGTACCACTTATAATCTTCCTTATTTTCTCCTTGTTACAAAAAGAATGCTGTTTAGACATTTTTCTACCGCCTTTTACCCAAATTCAATATTTGTACATTTTATGTTATCAAAATGTCTACAGATAATTAAATATTTACTTTTTTTGTTTCCGAATATTCTTAACAATCTCACTGTATAATATATTCAGTATCTGAAAAAACTCTACAACAAGGAAAGGAATACGATTATGCAGATAACAGATATCAAGGTAAGAAAATTTTTTGACGAGGGTCCGATGAAGGCAATTGCATCGGTTACGTTTGACGACTGTCTTGCAGTCCACGACGTAAAGGTGATTTATGCAAGGGACAGGTATTTTATTGTAATGCCCTCACGCAAGAATCCGGACGGTACTTACCGCGACATTGTACATCCGATAAACTCTGATTTTAGAACGATGCTTGAGGAAGCAGTTGTTGACGCTTATCACGTCCAATTGGTAGCTTCAAAGCACGACGAAGAGTGCGACGATGCAGTAATTATTTAACAGTATTTTGAAGGGGAGAAGACAAGGAAGCTTGATTCTCCCCTATTTTCTATCAAAACATTTAACACGGAGTGGTACTTTGAAGGAAAAATATCAAAAAAACTGTTTGCCCGAAAATTTTGCGCTGTTTCTTTCCGGCTCATCTGCTCTTACGAGATATGACATTGAACGCGTGTCCAGCTTGATGAATTTAAGTCCGATTATCGTGCATATTTCGGGAGATCGGGAGCTGAAAATCTCGCGTGGATTTTCACGACAACTCAGTGCTCCCATCGTCAGCCCAAATTGCTACTCGGATTTCAAAAAAGTTCTTTCCGTCTGTCGCTTTTCGATTTGCGAGCACGGTCGCGCAGCTTTCTTCTCAATCCTTGCAAAAGTGCCGACATATATGGATATAACTGAAAAAAATAATAGACATCTAATTGCTCAAATGACAAAAAAAGGTTGCACGGGGTGTACTGTTTTTCCTTATACAAGGGGCGGAACGGGGCTTCTTCTACGTCTTGATATAAATAAAGAGAAAACATTCGGACATATGCCGTAGTTTTCTCAAATATACTTTGCGGCGGCAGCTCTTTAACCAAGCTGCCGCCTTTATTTATTAGTATTACTCGCAAAGAGTTGCTTCTGCTTTTTGCTCCAAAGATTCAACCTCTTCCATAGCTTTAGGTACTGCCTGGGTAATGTCTTCCACACTCTTTTTTTTACTGACGGCGCGCTGTGTTCTTGCTACACGCTTTTGGTCTGAAAGCATTTTCTTTTGCAAATCGGTTACTTCCGACTGTTTATCCGCAAGTGCTCTTTGGCGTTCAACATTTCTTGTATTGCTTGTGATTATCTGATTCTGTGCGGTTATTATTTCCTTTTGAGATTGAAGAACCTCACGCATGGATTCCTCGAGTGTTGCCTGAGTTTCTATGACAGATTTCTGGATATCAGCGAGATTGCCTTGCGCCTCAGTCAACAATTTTTGATTTTCCACAGCCGATTTTTGAGTTTCGAGTACTACTGCTTGCTCTTGCGCAACTGCTATCTGTTCCTGGTTTATCATCTTCTGGTTAACCTGAACTCCCTGTAGCTCGCGTGCCAGAGCTCTTTGCATATCGTTAATTCTGCGTTGCGCCTCTAAAGTTTGCTCCTGCTTATCAAGAATATCAACGTAATTCTTGCTTATTTGTGAAAGCTTATCGGCAAGCTCACCGACTTTATTCATAGTTAGAGTTAATTTTTCGAGAACCTTCCCCTCTTGCTCTGCTATCTGCTCACTTAATTCGATGGCCTTCGAATTAGATGCATCTGCTTGGTTTTTCTCATACTCTTCTGCGCGGAGCAAGAACGTCTCTTTGAATTTTTCAAGAGCTGTCGCTACCGCATCCTCGACAATGTCGGAAATATCAATATTCATTGGGGCAATATTCACCTCGGGGCGTACATTCTGAGGCGGAACGGGAACATAATACTGGGGCTGACCCGTGTAATACATTGGCTGCTGAACGGGCTGGCTTGGCTGAGATATATTCTGTCTGTAATTTGGCTGATAGTTCTGCCTTTTTACTTCTTCGCTTCTTATTTCTCTGTTAAGCATAGGTTTCTTATATTCACCACTGTTACCTATCATTGTATCAAGCTCCTCACTCAGTCTGGACATTTTATATTCGTACCTCTCAGCTTCCTTACGAAGCTTTGCAGCGGCTCTTGGATTTTCTACAGCTATAAGCTGCTCATATTCATCTACAACCCTGTCAACAAGCGACTCATACATGGAAACAAGCGAGAGGTGCTCCTCAAGGCACTTCTTATATTCATCCTCTGCTTTTTTGAAAAGCTCTTCGTTTTTTGCATTTCTAATGAGGATTACCCTTTTCTCAGCTGTGGAAAGTCTTTTTTTCGCATCGAGCAGTTTTCTTGCGGAAACTACGCATACCGCATACTTATCCGCGGTATTAGCTTTCAAATCGTCCAGGCGAAAGCTATATCCCTCCGAAGAAGGCATTCTGCTATTATAAAAATCTTCCATAAAACGTCTACCTTTCAAGACCTTGTGTTTTATTTAATTTATTCGTCCTTAATCTTAGAAAAATCTATTGCCTTTGGCATATTCCATTTGAAAATCGTAGCGCACACTCGTATTGCGAATATCGTCAAAGCCGACAGTGTCATGGAAATAACATCGTCTACGCCGAGGCGGTAAAGCAGGTAGTAAAGGCATACTCCCGCGAGAGCTGCGAGTATATAAATACGCTTTCTCAAAACCACAGGAATTTCTCGCATAATTATGTCACGAAGCATACTGCCGCCGCAACAGCTTGTAACGCCCATAATCAAAATCAATAGGGGGTTGGTATGTCCGAGGTCAATACAGATTTTAGCACCGGAAACCGCGAATAACCCAAGTCCTGCGGCATCAAAATAATTATTTATGCTGTTGACAAGCTTCTCATTTTGAACGTACTGCTTCTTAAACAAAGCTGCAATTACAAACACTAAAAGTGACACGCATACGCATATCAAGATGAAAAGATAGCTTCTAAAGAAAACGGGAACAATATTTCCTATAATGAGGTCTCGCGTAATACCACCGCCAAACGTAGTAATTACAGAGAGAAAGACGACGCCAAATATATCATTTTCTTTATCTATTGCCGTGATTGCTCCCGAAATTGAAAAGGAGATAAATCCCAAAATTTCAATTATTGTGAATGCTATATTCATGATTGTTCTCCAAGCTTTGAAAGAAGCGCTTCCAGCGCCCGAGCTCTGTGACTGATTTCATTTTTTTCATCTGCGCTTAATTGCGCGACAGTACACGTATACCCACGCGGAACGAAAAGTGGGTCATACCCAAATCCCCCGTCACCTATTTCGTAAGTAAGTATGTCTCCGTACATGTATCCCTCGGCGCAAACCTCTTTGCCGTTGGCATACACCAATGCTATAGCTGCGGTATAGTGCGCGCCCCTGTTTGATACGCCCTCAAGCTTTTTCAAAAGAAGAGCGTTATTGTCCGCATCGTTTCCGTGAGTGCCTGCGAATCTTGCACTATATATCCCGGGAGCACCGTTCAAGGCGTCAACACAAATTCCGCTATCGTCTGCTATGGCAGCAGCTCCCGAAATTTCTGCAATTTCTCTTGCTTTTTTACAAGCATTTTCAAGAAACGACTTGCCGTCCTCAACAGTTTCATGTACTATTCCTGCTTCGTCAAGAGAAAGAATCGGGTCAAATCTGTCACCGAGAATTTTTTTGATTTCTTTAATTTTATGCTTATTGTTAGATGCGATTATAAGTTTCATTTTTACCTCTTGATATCGGCATCGGTTTTCAAAAGGGCAATTTATCAGAAAAGACCTGATATTTTTCCGTTTTCGTCCACGTCAATATTTTCTGCGGCAGGAACTTTGGGAAGTCCCGGCATTGTCATGATATCGCCTGTAAGAACTACTATGAATCCGGCACCTGCGGAAATACGAACATTTTTAATAGTTACCTTAAAATTTTCTGGTGCTCCAAGCTTTGTTGGGTCATCAGAGAAGGAATACTGTGTTTTTGCCATGCATATGGGCAGGTTTGCAAATCCGAGAGCTGTAAGTGCATCAATCTGCTTTTTAGCGGCAGGCATTACGCTTATACCGTCTCCTCCGTAAATTCTCTTCGTAAGCTTCTCTATTTTTTCTTCGATTGAGCCATCAAGCTCGTATGCGAATGTGAAGTCGCCCTTTTCTTCCTCGCAAAGTCTTACGACCTCACGCGCAAGAGCTTCTCCTCCCTTGCCGCCCTCTGCCCAAACTGTAGAGAGAACAACATTCACGCCGAGTTCCTTACACTTCTCAATAATGAATTCAATTTCTTTATCTGTGTCGGTGGGAAATCTGTTGACGGCTACAACCGAGGGGAGCTTGTACACATTCTTGATGTTGGAAACGTGACGAAGAAGGTTTGGAATACCTCTTTCAAGCGCCTCAAGATTTTCACTTCCCAGCTGATTCTTAGCAAGTCCGCCATGCATTTTGAGCGCACGCACCGTAGCTACAACAACTACGGCAGAGGGGGTAAGACCCGCCATACGACATTTTATATCGAGAAATTTTTCTGCACCGAGGTCTGCACCGAAGCCCGCTTCGGTTATAGCATAGTCGGCAACCTTCATTGCCATTTTAGTTGCAATTACAGAGTTGCATCCGTGTGCAATATTTGCGAACGGACCACCGTGTACGAACGCGGGTGTTCCCTCAAGAGTCTGAACTAGGTTGGGCTTAATGGCATCTTTGAGCAGAGCTGTCATCGCTCCCGCCGCCTTAAGCTGACCTGCCGTTACCGGTTTTTCGTCATATGTATAAGCAACGATTATTCGTGAAAGTCGGTTTTTCAAGTCAGTTACAGAATTCGAAAGACATAAAACTGCCATTATTTCGGAAGCAACGGTTATGTCGTAGCTATCCTCACGAGGAACTCCATTGACTCTGCCGCCAAGACCGTCGGTTACAAATCTAAGCTGACGGTCATTCATGTCGACACATCTGTGCCAAGTGATTCTTCGCGGGTCTATATTGAGTGCATTGCCCTGATATATATGGTTATCCAGCATGGCTGCAAGCAAATTGTTTGCTGCACCTATTGCGTGAAAGTCGCCCGTGAAATGCAGGTTGATATCTTCCATGGGAATAACCTGAGCATATCCGCCTCCTGCGGCACCGCCCTTAACTCCGAATACCGGGCCGAGTGAGGGCTCTCTGAGAGCAACTGCTACGCTCTTTCCGATTCTGTTCATGCCATCTGCAAGTCCTATTGTAGTTGTTGTCTTACCCTCGCCTGCAGGTGTGGGAGTGATAGCGGTTACGAGGACAAGCTTTCCGTCCTTTTTGTCATTAAGGTCATTCAGTAAAGAAAGGTCAAGCTTTGCTTTCTTGTTTCCGTACTGCTCTATGTATTTTTCGTCTATGCCTGCCCGCCTTGCGATTTCGAGTATGTTTTTGGGTGTCACGGACTGGGCTATTTCAATATCAGTAAGCATGGCTTACCCTCCTAAAATAAATTATATATAAATTATACAACAGCTTTTTATAAATGTCAACACAAAAACACGGCTTATGTTCTCTATTTAAGAGCAATTCAATATTGATTTTCACGATGGGATATGCTATAATTGTCTCAAACTATAAAATAAGTATCGACTTCGCATTTTAGCAAAGCAGAAATTCAAAATGCAAATCGGTAAGACGAGGACAAAATGAAAATTTCAAAAATTCTTGAAAGCGAAAAACGCAGAATATCCTTTGAAGTCTTTCCGCCGAAGGCAGAGAGCTCCTTCGAAAGTGTAAAAGCTGCTACCGAGCAAATAGCTAAACTTTCGCCGTCTTTTATGAGTGTTACATACGGTGCAAACGGTGGAGCGAGTTCTTATACTCTTGATATTGCAAAAAGCATAAAAGTTCGACACAGTGTACCATCTGTTGCCCATCTTACATGTGTTAATTCGACAAAAGAGTCCATACGGAAAAAAATTGACGAGATAAAGGAAGCCGGAATTGAAAATGTTATGGCGCTTCGCGGAGATATGCCCGAGGGGGCGGATTCCGCTATTCTGCATTTCAAGCACGCAACAGATCTTATATATGAGTTAAAAAGTGCCGATCCCAATTTTTGCATAGGAGCTGCCTGCTATCCCGAGGTGCATCCCGAAAGCAAAAATCAAAAGGAAGATATCAAATGGCTAAAAGAAAAAGTAGATGCCGGATGTGATTTCCTTACCACACAAATGTTTTTTGACAACAACCTATTCTATGCATTTCTGTACAGAATAAGAGAAGCCGGAATAACCGTCCCCGTTCTTCCCGGAATTATGCCGATAACAAGCGCAAACCAGATTGAACGTGCATTAAAGCTCTCAAAATCGTTTATGCCCAGAAGATTTTTGACTCTTGTAGACAAGTTCGCAGACAACCCCGAGGCGATGAAGCAAGCAGGTATAATTTACGCAACTGATCAAATAATTGACCTATACGCCTCCGATATCAAAAACGTGCACGTGTACTCGATGAACAACGTATTTGTTGCAGAGAAAATCACCGAAAACCTTTCGGCAATTCTTGATAACTGATATGATAAAAACGAAAATATATGACTCGCCCCTATTGCGTGAAGAAGAGATTATTCGTTACACGGGGGCACGTGTTTGTGATGATTCATATCTTATTGCACTTATTCGCGAGTCATGCGAGGAGCTTTTACCGCGTGCTTCGTATAGGATATGCTATACGGAAATAAATCTATTGTCTTCTGACAAGGAAATTTGCGTTTTTGATGAATTTACAGTCAAATCCGCCTCTCTTTCGAAAAATCTTCGCAGCTGTAAAAAGGTAATTTTGCTCGCTGCTACAGTTGGTATTGAGATTGACCGTCTTATAAACAAGTATGGAAGTATTTCTCCTCTTAAGGCACTCGTTATGCAGGCAATAGGAGCAGAGCGAATAGAATCGCTTTGCGACAGGTTTTGTGAGGATTTTGAAAAGGAATTCAACGTTAAAACCTGCAAAAGATTCAGTCCCGGGTACGGTGACCTTGATTTATCCACACAAAAAGAAATTTTCCGTCTCCTAGAATGCGAAAAAACAATTGGGCTTTATCTTAACGATACGTTTTCCCTCTCCCCCTCAAAATCGGTTACGGCTTTCATTGGAATTAAAGAATAATTCAGGTGCTAAATTATGGATTTCAGAGAATTTATAAAAGATCATAACGTGTACTTTGACGGTGCAATGGGCACCCGTCTGCAAGAGCTTGGTTTATCTGTAGGTGAACCTCCTGAAAAGAGAAACATTATTTCTCCCGAGATTATAATACAAATTCACAAGGAGTATTTTGACGCAGGTGCAAACGTAATTGCTACAAACACCTTTGGCGCTAACGTCTTAAAATTTCCCCAAGAAGAGCTTGAAGAAATTATAGCTTCTGCTATTAAGAATGCAAAAAAAGCAAAGCTAAGCAGCTCTTGCCCGAATGAAAAATTCATTGCCCTTGACATAGGACCTCTTGGCAAGCTACTGCGCCCTTACGGCGATTTGGATTTCGAGGATGCAGTTAATATTTTCAAGCAAACAATTTCCCTAGGTGTAAGATACGGTATAGATTTAATTCTTATAGAAACGATGACCGATTCTTACGAAACAAAAGCTGCACTTCTTGCAGCAAAAGAGGTATGCGACCTGCCAACAGTTGTCACAAACGCCTATGAAGAAACCGGCAAGCTTCTGACCGGCACCTCTGTCGAGGGAATGGTTGCAATGCTGGAAGGAATGGGAGCAGATATGATTGGTATTAACTGTTCGCTTGGTCCAAAAGCTCTGACTCCTATAGCTAAAAGAATGTTGGACTGCGCATCTGTGCCCATAGTTTTCAAACCGAATGCGGGACTACCGAAAGTTGTTGATGGAAAAACCGTATACAATGTTAATGAGGAAAATTTCGCAAACGATATAGCAAACGTCATGCGCCTCGGGGCAAGGGGTGTTGGCGGATGCTGTGGAACTACTCCGATTTATATAAAAACGCTTGTTGAAAAAACAAAAAATATACCCCCGTGTCAAATTAAAGAGAAAACCGATACTGTTATCTCATCATTTGCGAAAGTTGTAAACTTTAATAATGCCCCGATACTCATAGGAGAAAGAATTAACCCAACAGGAAAAAAGCGGCTCAAAGAGGCACTCCTATGCGAAAATATGGATTATATACTTGAGGAGGGCTCAAAGCAAGAGGAAGCAGGGGCACACGTGCTTGACGTAAACGTGGGTTTACCCGAGATAGACGAAAAGCGCTTGCTTACCCGTGCTGTTTGTGAGCTTCAAGCGGTTATCGAATTGCCTTTACAGATAGACACGTCAAATGCAGAAGCCATGGAAGCCGCGCTACGCAGATATAACGGAAAGGCATTAATAAACTCGGTAAACGGAAAAACGGAAGTAATGGACAAAATCTTTCCGCTTGCCAAAAAGTACGGTGGAGCAATAATTGCGCTAACGCTTGATGAGGACGGAATTCCCGCAGATGCCGAGGGGCGTGTTAAAATAGCAAGGAAAATTCTCTCGTATGCAGAAAAATGGGATATCAAGAAAAAGGATATTATATTCGACACACTTGCCCTATCTGTCAGTGCAGATCCTACGGCTGCAAATCAGTCACTTAAAGCTATAAATCTGATAACAAACGAGCTTGGAGCGCACACTTCTCTTGGAATATCCAACGTTTCATTCGGTCTGCCATCACGCGATTCCATAAATTCTACATTCCTCGCTTTAGCGTTAAGCTCCGGACTCTCCGCAGCTATTATAAATCCGTTTTCCGCAGAAGTGATGCAGACTTATTATGCTTATCGTGCACTCAACTGTCAAGATAGCAATTTTGAAGATTATATTCTTCATGCAGGCGATTTCCACAAGGAAGAGATTAAAATTGAGCACGTATACAGTGACAAAAAAAGTAAAAACCTCACAACACTACAGCAGGCAATAGTAAAGGGCTTTCGTGAAAAGGCGGCAACCATTACGAAAGAAAGCATAAAATCTGCCGTTGATGCTTTAGACATCATTCATGATGAAATAATACCTGCTCTAGACGTTGTCGGACGGGGATTTGAAAATGGAAGCGTGTATCTTCCACAGCTTCTTATGAGTGCAGAAGCTGCAAAATGCGCATTTGAAGAGATAAAAACCGCCACGGCAAAATCAAGTCCAAGCAAAACCAATTCCCAAACAGTTGTAATTGCTACTGTCAAAGGAGATATACACGACATTGGCAAAAATATTGTCAAGCTCTTACTTGAAAATTACGGTTTTCGCGTAATTGATTTAGGTCGTGATGTTTCGGAAGAGGAAATTCTTGATGCTGCAAAAAAACATTCAGCGAAGCTTGTGGGCTTAAGCGCGCTTATGACAACCACTGTCGTGAACATGGCAAAAACGATACGTCTTCTCAAAGAAAAACTTCCGGAAACAAAGATTGTTGTCGGCGGCGCTGTACTCACCGAAGAGTATGCAAAATCAATTGGTGCTGACAAATACGCCAAGGATGCTATGGAAACTGTGCGGTATGCGGAGCTGATTTTCAGTCGATAGAAAATAAGCAAATCTTTCGCTCTTTTTTCAAAAACCCCTTGACATCTTTGGGGTTTAGATATATAATATATTGTGCGACTTTGGGACTATGGCCTAAACTATGCCCAAACGACGAAAACGCCACTGTCTGAGGTGAGGGAGGTATTCGGGTGAAGCTTGATTTAAGACCGCTCTTGGCAGGCGAACGACTGCTGACATTTGATTATGAATGGTCACCTGAATTTGACCCCGAAGACACTACCAGCATTCTTTACGGAGTAAGTTTTCCTTCTCCCATGAAGGTGAAGGGGGATATTACCAACACGGCCGGTTATATGCGCATGCAGCTTAGTGTGAGCTTTGATTACACAGCTCACTGTGCAAGATGCTTAGATGCAGTTAACGGTCAGTTCTCTCTTAACCTTGAGAAAACCGTCGCTCCAAGAAATTTGCTTAGTGATCTTGATGAGGACAAACTTGACGATTATGCAATTATTGAAGATGGGTTCCTTGATATCGATAAAGAAATAATCACTCAAATCGAGATGGAATTTCCGTCCAGATTCCTTTGTCGTGAGGATTGCAGAGGTCTTTGTCAAAGATGCGGCAAAAATCTGAATTTTGCGAGCTGTTCATGCAAAGAGAACGAGATAGATCCTCGGTTAGCTCCGCTTCAGAAATTGCTTGATGAAATGAAAAATAAAAACAACATATAAGAGAATGCCGTTATGGCATACTCAATCAGGAGGTAATCACAATGGCAGTACCGAAGAAGAAGGTTTCTCATTCGAGAAAAATGAAAAGACGCTCCAGCGTATGGAAGCTTGAAGAGCCCACAAATCTTGTAAAGTGCCCCCAGTGCGGAGAAGTTAATCTTGCTTACCGCGTTTGCAAGACATGCGGCTATTACAAAGGCGCCGAAGTTGTTGCAAAGAACGAAAGCGCAAAATAATTTTAGCATTTTTACCGAAATGCAGTTGTGTAGCAAAAAAGCTCCCGATATAGGGGCGTCCCCTAAAGGACAGTTTTCAAAAATGCGGTATATCTCGAAAGAGGTATGCCGTATTTTGCTTTTGTGGACACAAATGCAGTGCTTCGTATGCCTTAATTAAAGACTACAACCAAATTTCCGTCTTTTTTCAAACAAAACGGTTTGCACAAACCAAAGGCTCCCTTGTGTAAAGGGAGCTGTCGCGAAGCGACTGTGGGATTGTTTTGAGCGATAGTCTAACCTTTTACAATCCCTCCGTCACGCTGACGCGTGCCACCTCCCTTTACACAAGGGAGGCTTTTTTCTACCTCCCGGAAGGTAAGTAAAGAACTTTTGAAATGTCAATGGGTGAAGTGCCTTTGCGTTGCTTTGGGCAAAAATCTTGTTGTCTTTAAGTCAGTCAGTAGTTTTGGCGGGATTTGGGGTCCGACCGGTAGGGACAAAAAAAGGCTCCCTTGTGTAAAGGGAGCTGG
>JAZSJG010000046.1:0-2606 GCA_045534215.1 Eubacteriales bacterium | reverse complement strand
GAACCGCTTAAAGAGTACTACTTGAAAAAAGGAATACTCAGAACGGTGGACGGTAACGGCAGTGTTGGACAAACCTCTCTGCGAACTATAGAGGCAGTCGGAGTTTAATATGATAATCGTAAAAAATTCCGAACAACTTATTCTGATGAAAAAGGCGGGTGTCATCACCGCGGAAGCATTGCTTTCTGCGCGTGAGCTGGTAAAACCCGGTGTTTCCACTAAGGAGATAGACGCAAAAATAAGACGCTTCATTGAAAAGTGCGGCGCTACGCCTTCTTTCCTCGGATATGGCGGCTTTCCCGGAAGCGCCTGCATTTCAATCAACGATGAAGTCATACACGGAATTCCCTCGGATAAGGTGATGCTTAAAGAGGGTGATATCGTAAAGATCGACGTCGGGGCTCGCTACCGCGGCTATAATGGCGACAGCGCAAGAACATATCCTGTCGGCAAGGTAAGCGATGAGGCCTTGAGGCTGATTTCCGTCACTGAAAAAAGCTTCTTTGAGGCGATGAAGTTCACACGTGTGGGCTGTCGAATCGGAGACATAGGCTTTGCGGTTGAAAATTTCGTCATTTCAAATGGCTTCTCTGTTGTAAGGGATTACGTAGGACATGGTGTCGGAGCCGAGCTTCACGAAGAACCCGAAATACCGAACTTCGGCAGGGCGGGCAGAGGCGCGCGTTTGTATTCCGGAATGACACTTGCTATTGAGCCTATGATAAATCAGGGCGCGGCAAATGTCAAAGTTAAACGGGACGGCTGGACGGTAGTAACACTTGACGGTAAGCTTTCGGCTCACTATGAAAACAGTGTTCTCGTTACCGACCTTGACCCCGTTATACTCACCGAAGCAAATTAATTCAAAGCTGCTACTTTTGTAATAGGAGGAACTGTTTTGGCTAAGAACGATTTGATTGAATTTGAAGATTGTAAGGTAGTGGAAGCGCTTCCCAACACAGTCTTTAAGGTAAAGCTTCCCAACGGTCACATTGTAACTGCGACTATTTCCGGAAAGCTTAGAATGAATTATATCAAGATTCTCGTAGGAGATACGGTAACGGTTGAGGTGTCGCCTTATGATATCTCAAAGGGACGAATCACCTGGAGAAAGAAGTAATAATTTCTGAAAGGTAAGGTATTAAAAATGAAAGTTAAGCCTTCCGTCAAAAGAATCTGCGAAAAGTGTAAGATCATTAAAAGACACGGTAAAATAATGGTCATCTGTGAAAATCCCAAGCATAAGCAGCGTCAGGGCTGATATCTTGGATTTACAGAACGAAATTCAGACGACATTAAATTTAAAAAGGAGTATATATCGAAATGGCTCGTATAGCTGGTGTTGATATTCCAAACAACAAGCGTGTAGAAATCGCGCTGACATATATTTACGGTATCGGTCTCAAGAGTTCTCAGGATATCCTCGCAAAGACGGGAATTAACCCCGACACTCGCGCAAAGGATCTCACAGAGGCTGAAATCGCGGCTCTCCGTGATGAAATCGAAGCAAACTACCACGTTGAAGGTGATCTTCGCCGTGAGGTTGCTCTTAACATCAAGAGCCTTGTTGAAATCAATTGCTATCGCGGTATCAGACACAGAAAGGGTCTCCCTGTAAGAGGTCAGCGTACCAAGACAAACGCAAGAACAAGAAAAGGTCCCGCAAAGACCATAGCTAACAAGAAGAAGTAAGGAGTGAAGAAGAATGGCAGTTGCAAAGAAAGTAGTTAAAAAGCGCCGCGAACGTAAAAACGTTGAAAAAGGCGTAGCGCACATTCGTTCAACCTTCAATAATACTATAGTTTCCATCACTGATATGCAGGGTAACGTTATCGCATGGGGAACAGCAGGCGAAATGGGCTTTAAGGGCTCAAAGAAGTCTACTCCCTACGCAGCTCAGACTGCAGCAGAGCATGCAGGTAAGATAGCTGTTGATAACGGAATGTAGACTGTAGAAGTTCTCGTAAGAGGTCCCGGAGCAGGACGTGGGTCTGCTATCCGCGCACTCGCTACAGCAGGACTTGAAATCACAATGGTTTAGGACATATCACAGATTCCTCATAACGGTTGTCGTCCTCCTAAGCGCAGACGCGTTTAATTTAAGGTAGCCCAATTTAGAATGGTAAGATATACAGGACCTAACTGTAAAATGTGCCGCCGTGAAGGCTGCAAGCTCTATCTCAAGGGTGAGCGTTGCACAAACGGTAAGTGCGCATTCGATCATAGAAGCACCGCTCCCGGTCAGCATGGCGCGGCTCGCAAAAAAGTCGGAGAATACGGCAAGCAGCTTCGTGAGAAGCAGAAGGCAAGACGTTACTACGGCGTTCTCGAAGGACAGTTCAAGCACTACTACGAGATGGCTGAGAAGATGGACGGCATCACAGGCGCTAACCTTCTTACAATTCTCGAAAGACGTCTTGATAACGTAGTTTACGGTATGGGCATGGCAGCGTCCAGAAAGGAAGCTCGTCAGCTTGTTCTTCACAGCCACTTCACTCTTAACGGTAAGAAGGTTTCTATTCCTTCCATTCTTGTTAAGGCAGGCGACGTTATAGCTGTTAAGGAAACCAGCAAGGAAAGCGTTAAGATTAAGGCTCTTGCTGAGC
>JAZSJG010000018.1:0-12159 GCA_045534215.1 Eubacteriales bacterium | reverse complement strand
CTTTATATTTCTCAACCTTCTCTTTCATTGACTATAAAAAAATTAGAAGATGAGATTGGATTCGCTATTTTTGAGCGCGGAGGAAAACAAATAAAAACTACACAGGCAGGAGAAAGATATATAAGAGCAATCGAGAGTGTTATGCAGATAGAAGCTGAGCTTAAAAAGGATATAAACGATATTTTAACCTTAAAGAAAGAAAAAATTTCCATAGGTAGCACGACTTTTATCGCTTCTTATATGCTTCCCGATGTTCTGAAAAGATTTAAGGATATTTATCCGCAAATAGAAATTTCCATAACGATAGACCGTTCCACATCATTACAGCAAAAACTTGAAAATGAAGAAATAGACATTATAATTGATAATTTTTACCCTAAGATTGATAAGTGCTCGTATATACCTTTGTGGAAGGAGCATATATTCGTCGGTATACCAAAAGCATTTGCGGTTAATGAGGAAATTGCTGATTATCGAATATCAAGTGAGGATGTAAGGTGCAGTGAATTTGATTATTCAAAAGCCCCCAAGTTTGATATAAGCAGACTTTCCGACGAGAACTTTATACTTTTGAAAAAGGGTCATAAAATGCGTAATATAGCCAATAAAATTTTTGATTCGAAAGGCATAGTTCCCAATATAGCTATAGAATTTGACCATCTGCACACGGCAGTAAGCTATGCTAATTCGGGCTTTGGAATATGCTTTCTCGGTGCTGCAATTCTTACCTGTCCCGGCTTTTGCGAAAATCTTAATTTATATATTCCAGACTCGGAAAATGCGACACGAGTGCTGTATATTACACATAAAAACACATTAAAAATGTCTGATTCAATAAAAAAACTTTTGAGCTTTATAGAGATGGAGTATAAAGCGGAGAGAGGTGTTTTTAATGATTAAAATAATGTTCGTTTGTCACGGTAATATATGTCGCAGTCCAATGGCGGAGTTTATATTCAAAAAGCTCATTAAGGAAAGAGGAGTGTCCGATTTGTTCTCAGCATCTTCCTCGGCAACTAGTGACGAGGAAATATACGGAAGTTTGGGCAATCCTATATATCCTCCCGCAAAAAGAGAGCTTGAGAGACACAAGGTGCCCTATGAGAATAGACACGCAATACAGCTGATAGCAAGCGACTTTGAAAGATATGACTTGTTTATCGGTATGGATAGCCGAAATATAAGGAATATGAAGTTAATTCTTGGCAATAGGGCAGAGGGAAAAATTAAAAAGCTTTTGGATTATACCGAAAACGGTGGTGACGTGTCAGATCCTTGGTATTCCGGTAGATTTGACATAGCTTATGAGGATATTCACAGAGGGTGTGTTTCTTTATTGGAAACATTGCTGAATAAACATTCGGAGGACAATAGATGAGCATGAAAAAGAAAATTTTGGGTATCGATTTGGGCGGAACTTTCATCAAGGGAGGGGTAATTGACCCCTTAGGCAAAATTATCACAGATGATAAAATTCCGACCGAATGTGGAAAAGGTGCAGAAGCGGTAGCTGAAAATATAGCATACCTCTCGAAAAGGCTCATGTCTGATGCCAAAATTACATGCGAGGATGTGTCGGGAATCGGAATAGGAGTTCCCGGTATGATTGATTCCGAGCGAGGAGTTGTTGTCGTGTCAGAAAATCTTAAGATGTACAACTTTGAAATACGGGACCGTGTTGAAAAATTAACTGGATTGACAGTCAAAATAGTTAATGATGCTAATGCGGCAGCGCTTGGAGAGGCAAGGTTTGGATGCGGAAAAAACTATAAAACCTCCGTTTTATTTACACTTGGTACAGGTGTAGGTGGCGGAATTGTAATAGACAAAAAACTTTATTTAGGTAATTGCTCTGCTGCAGCGGAACTCGGGCACAGCGTAATAGTGGCTGGCGGTGAGAGATGCAGCTGTGGCAGACGGGGATGCCTTGAAGCTTATGCTTCGGCAACCGCCTTAATTAGAGAAACAAAAAAGGCAATGCAGCAAAATTCGGCATCTCTTATGTGGGGTATCGGTTCAATTGAGGCGGTGGACGGGAAAACCGCGTTTGACTATTACAAGAAGGATGCTGCTGCTCAAAAAGTAGTTGACGAATACATCGAAAAGCTTGCGGTTGGAATAGTTAACATAGCCAACGAGTTGCGTCCCGAAGCGGTTATTATAGGGGGAGGCGTGTCGGCGCAGGGAAAATCTCTTACCGAACCGCTTCAAAGAATGGTTGATACTGAAATATACGGTCAAAAATCAGGTCCCCAGGTTGAAATTCTTATAGCAGAGCTCGGAAACAGGGCGGGAATTCTTGGAGCCGCAGCTCTTTGGATGGATTAATAACAAGAAATAAATATTTAATAAAAGGAGAATATTATGCAAAGGTCATTAAGAACGGTACAAACTGTAGCAAAGGTAATAAAAGTTTTTACATCGATTTTCAAGTATGTGTGTTTAGTGGCAGGAGTTTTGAGCTTTGCTTCGGCATTTCTTATACTCATAGTACCCGAAGCTTTGATTGGAAATTATGCAGAGTTATACAGCGAATTTTACAGCATAGGCATTAACGATAAAATTACCCTCTTCATATCTTGCGTAGCTGCATCAATCTTTGCTATAGCTGCAGGAGCAGTATATATGTTCGCTGAAAAATATTTAAAAAATGAATTAATAGCAGGAACTCCGTTTACATATGCCGGAGCAAGTGAGTTGAAGCGACTGGCAATTATTTCACTTGCCGTTTCAGGCGGTGTCATGGTGTTATCAGGTATATTTATGGGTATAATCGCTCTTCTAAACCCGCAAATAATGAATAACAGCGAGGTCGTGGAGGTATCAATGGATTTGACTCCGGGCCTTCTAATGCTTCTTTTGTCTGCAATTTTTAAGCACGGGGCAGCACTTCGTCAGGAGCTCATAAAATCTAAGCAGGAGTTGTCGGCTCTCGAAAACGTGACTGATAATACAGAAGCTGAAGATGCAAAATACAATCCGTCATCGGAGCATAAGGATTTTGAATCCGATTCCTTTGGTGAGAAATAAGATTTTCCTGCCAATTCGATAACAGATTAGGAGCAAATAAGAGAAATTACAGACACACCCCGCGACTATGCTGGGGTGTGTTGAAAATTAAAGGGAACCACATTAATTGCAACACATGTTAAAGACATTGTTACTTATCTGATTTATACTATTAAAAACGCACAATTTTAGGGGAGAATGTAAGATTGCTATATTAATATTGATTTTTAGGAGAGCAGCTATGAATAAGGAAAAATTAAATTCAGCTATTTCAATGTATCTTGCAAAAAAGAGCAAAAGGCGGACCTTTTATAGCAAAAAGCATAAAGAGATTAATGCGAGATGTGAGTTTTACAGTTCTTTTAATAAGGATAAAATTCTAAGCATGAGCAAGGAGGACTTATACGAATATATCGGTACGCTTGATGCTATGCTCATGTGGGGAAATAAAAGATACGTAATCGATAAAATGATATCTGATAATGGCCTTGAAAATTTTAAAGAAAAACTCTCGCACCTCCTTTTTTCCGCAGAATCTATTGATTTGCGCTGGGATAACTTTACAAAATGCATAAAAGGTGTAGGAGCTGCAATAATTAGCGAGATTCTTGCATATACTCACCCTTCTGAGTATGTCGTTTATAATAAAAATACAATCATGGCTTACGAGTACCTAGGTATAGAGAATCTGCCAAAATTCAACTATCAGTGTACAGGAGAAAAATACTTGTCGATATGCCAAATAGCAAAAGATATAAAAAACGAGCTGGAGTACTTAGATGATGTGGATTACAATCTCGTTTATGTAAGTTTCTTTCTTGGTGAGGAAATTGTTCCGTTAACCGGTTTTAAGAGAGCAAAGCCGAAAATTAACAGAGGTAAGACCGTAAATGAATCAATATCCTTGCATCAGGATATAAAGGATAAGCTCATTGAGATAGGTAAACTGCTCGGATTTGAAAGTCGCCCCGAGGTTAAAATCGGCACGGGTGCTGTCGTTGACGTCATATGGGAAGCCAAAATAGGCAATATGGGCAAGGTTATATACGTTTTTGAGGTTCAGTTTAAGGGCTCGGTTGACAGTCTAATATTGAATTTGAAAAGAGCCGAAAGCAATGCTGCCGTGCAGGCAGTAATAGCCGTATCTGATGAGGAACAGCTCGACAAAATACTTCGCGAAAGCGAGGGGATTTTAGATTCCAGGACTCTTAGAACATGGAGCTTTGAGGAGGTTATAACCGTATATGATTCCCTTGTTAGAGTACATGAAACAATAAATAAACTGAATTTAGTTCCAAAAAGCTTTTAATTTTAAAAGGAGAGGTAAAAATGAATTTTTCAGAAATTGCACAAAGGAGGCAGTCCTGCCGTAATTATAACCCCGAAAAGAGCGTAGAGGATGACAAGCTTAACCGAATACTAGAGGCAGCGCGTCTCGCTCCTTCTGCCTGTAACAGCCAACCGTACAGAATAACTGTCTGCCGCGGTAATGCAGCTAAAAAAGTTGCTTCTGCAGTTCAAGGAATGGGTATAAACAAATTCGCTCCCGATGTGCCCCTTATGCTTGTAATATCCGAGAGTGCGTATTCACCGTCGGCGGCATTCGGTGCAAAAATAAAAGGCAATGATTATCGCTCAATTGACATTGGTATTCTTTCCGCGCACGTTACCTTAGAGGCGACAGCACTTGGGCTTGGAAGTTGTATTTTAGGTTGGTTTGATGACGAGAAAATCAGACAAATATGCGACATAGACACACCCGTGCGACTTGTAATAGCCATCGGTTACGCAAAGGATGATGATAAGCTAAGAGAAAAGAAACGCAAGGATATGGATGAGCTTGTCAAATATATTGATTAAAAAAGCGTGAAAATAAAGTTGATTGCGCAAAAAAAGCCCTTGAATTTTCAAGGGCTTTTTAATTTATGGTGTTTAGAAGCAAATTTTTCCTGGATTCAGTATATTCTTTTCGTCGAACACCTTTTTAATTCCTTGCATAAGCGTAATGGGTGTTTGACCGTATTGCTTCTTTAAGAATTCCTTTTTGGCATATCCGATTCCATGCTCGCCGGAAACAAGCCCTCCGAATTCTTCTGCCTTCTCATACATGCGATTAAAGCAGTCATTGAGTGTCTTTTCCCAATCGCCATCAGAAAGCTCGTCACGGCAGATGTATACGTGTAGGTTACCATCTCCTGCGTGTCCAAAGCTGGGGATACGAACATTGTATTCAGCCGCAAGCTCATGGGTGAATTTTATGAAAGAGTCAACCTTGTCGACAGGAACTACGACGTCGCATTCGTCCATTTCGGTTGTGGATGCCTTTATAGCTTCAAGGAAAGCTCCTCTTGCAGACCAAACTGCTTTTTTTCGTTCATCTGTGTCAACTATGTATGCATCAATAGCACCTATTTCAAGACAAAGGTCGGCAACTGTGCTCATATCCTGTTCAACCTGAGCATCACTGTTGCCGTCGAAGGTTAAAAGAATATAGGCATCGTGATTCGTATCCGGGAATTTTTTTCCAAGATAATTCTCCGAGAAAATTATGGTATCACGGGACATGTATTCTATAGCAGTTGGAATTACCTTAGAGCAAATAATTTTCGGAACTGCTTCGATTGCACTTTTCATATTAGGGAAAGGAACGAGAAGACTTACCGAAACCTTAGGTAAGGGAATGATTTTAAGTGTAGCTTCACAAATTATGCAAAGTGTTCCTTCAGAACCGATAACGAGGTCCTTAAGACTGTAACCAGAGCTGTTTTTGGCAACCGTTGCACCAAGTGTGAGTATTTCACCGTTAGGCATTACAACCTTAAGAGATCTCACGTAATCTCTTGTGACGCCGTATTTTACGGCTCTCATTCCGCCTGCATTAGTTGAAATATTACCTCCGATTGTGGCGGATTTTTCACCCGGATCGGGAGGATAGAGAAAATCATTCTCCTCGACAAATGCGGCGAGCTCCATAAGCAAAACACCCGGTTGTACCGTAACGGTAAGAGTGTTTTTATCAAGGGATAAAATTTTATTCATTTTAGTTGTTTCGAGTAGTATTCCGCCCTCTACCGGTACGGCAGAGCCAACAAGACCTGTTCCGCTTCCACGGACGGTGACGGGGATGTTTCTTTCCCACGCATGCTTCATTACTGATGAAACCTGTTCAGTGGTATGTACTCGAACGAGGACCTCCGGCATTTTTTCTATACCGCCAAGCTCGTCGTGTCCGTAATCGTGGCTGATATCATCGCCAAAGAGTACGTCGTCATCTCCGACGATTTTTCTTAATACTAAAAGGTCGGTATCATTTATTTTATTATACATTGCGATCCCCCTTTATTTTTTCAATCAGTTTCGGCACTATTTCGTTGACATCTCCTGTAATGCAGTAGTGTGCAACGTCGAAGATAGGAGCATTCTTGTCCGTGTTAATTGCAACAATACAGTCAGAAGAGTTCATTCCTGCTGCAAACTGCACAGCGCCAGATATTCCAAGACAAATAATAAGCTTTGGCTTTACAGTTCTGCCCGAAAGCCCTATCTGCTGCTTTGCATCATAGATATTCTCTTCCACAAGAGGTCTTGTAGAGGCAACCATTCCACCAAGAAGCTCTGCAAGCTCCTCGGCATATCCTCTCATTGTTTCACTCGAAGCGCCTCTACCTACTGCAACGATAACCTCTGCTTCTGCAATGTCTATCTCCTTTGGCTTGTCGAATGTCTCGATTACTTCTATAGCAGAATCAAGCATCTGTTCTGTAACATTCATGCGTACGATTTCACCCGATGCCATTTCGCTTGGGATTGGCTCGTCAAATATTTTGTATCTGACAGTGCAGAACTGCGGTCTTGTATTGGGAGTGATTATTTGAGCCATGATATTTCCGCCAAAAGCAGGACGTATCTGAACAAGGTCGGTATTTTCCTTCATTTCAAGAATTGTACAGTCTGCTGTCAGTCCTGTACGGCAACGTGCCGCAATTCTAGGAGCAAGCTGCCTGCCAAGATTGGTAGCACCTATTAAAACTGATGAGGGATGATGCTTTTCGATAAAATCGCAAAATGCTGCGGTGTATGGCTCTATTTTAAAATCGGCAAGGCCCGGGTGGTCGTAAACAAAAACCTTATCAACACCGTAATGCAGAAGCTCTTCCGCGTTTTTCTCTACACGGTATCCTATTAAAAGGGCATATACAGGGTGTCCTGTTACACTCGCAAGCTGCTTTGCTTTTCCGCAAAGCTCATAGGTCACACGGTGTATTTTACCGCCTATGCAGTCTGCATAAACCAAGATGCCTTGCCAAAGAGATTTGTCAAGCTCGTTTGTTACCTCGTCAACGTATTCAATGATACCGCCTGATTTTTTCACACAAAGCTTGCACATTTTACAAGCAGAGGATATATCCAGAGAACCGTTTGCGTAGCTTATTGCACCGAATGGACAGATTTTAACTATTGCCTGCGCATTGTCTTCGGTAACTTTATTTTGATTAATTATAAGTTTACTCATCTGTTCGGCCTCCTTATATCATCTTTTTGGAGCGGAGAAGCTGGTAGAGTTCCTCTGTTTGATTTTTTGAGTCGCCGCCGATGGTATATTTTTGGTCGTTTTTTTCAGGCGGGAATATTCTTTCGACTTGTGTGGCCGAGCCGGTAAGACCGTAGTGAGAGGCATCCTTATCGTCAAAATCGTCAAAAGTAAAAAATCTGACAGCATCGGGAGTTAAGGATTTTTTGATTTTGTAAGAGGGCAGACGCGGCGTGTTAATATCCGCATCCATAGATATCAAGCAGGGCATGGATATACTAAGCTTTACATTTTTATTATCAAGAGCACAGCTGGTAAAAATTTTGCCGTCGCGTACATCGTCTACGGAAAGAACGTTGGATACGTTTGCTATTCCCAGATATTCTGCGACCTCAGCACCTACTTGTGCTGTATCTCCGTCAGTTGTCTGTTTGCCGCAAATGATAAGGTCATATTCTCCGCATTTTTTGATTCCTTGAGAAATTGTATATGCGGTCGCGAGAACGTCTGCTCCTGCAAATTTGCGGTCTGTAAGAACCGTGCCTGAGGAAACACCCATGCAAATGGTTTCTTCAATAACTGCTTTTGCTTGTGGTGGGCCCATTGTAATAGAGTCAACTTTTCCTCCGTACTTTTCTACAAGAGAAAGAGCCGTCTCAATTGCATACAGGTCATAAGGATTTATCTTGCTATGTATTCCGCTGCGCTTTAATACACCGGTGACGGGGTCAACTTCAACGTTGCTTGACCCCGGAACTTGTTTGACACAAACTAAAATATTCATATAAAACCTCGCTCCAAAATTTAGTTCATACAATTATACCATATGTAAAAGGTTTAGGCAACCTTTTTTGTAAGATTTTTACAATAAATATAAATTATAAATTTGTTTTAATAAAGGTTTTACGTCGGTTGTTGTTGACTACGTTATTATCGTGTGATATAATGGTGTATACTTTTTTTTATAAATAAAAAAGGATTTATACTTATGTACTATCGTCATAATCTGGAGTATACATATCCCGAGCGCAGTGATGAGCATATGCTCACCTTGGAAAGAACAAGGGAAATTGAGCTGGATGAAAATTATAACTACATGCCTTCAGGTGTGGGCTTTCGTATTAAGCGCGCCTTGGTAGCTGCGGCATTGCATCTTGTCGTGTTTCCGGTTACACACCTAACTCACGGTCTTAGAATATATGGACGTAAAAATCTTAAAAAGCATAAAAAAGAATTAAAAAATGGCGCAATAACTGTTTCAAATCATGTGTTTATGTGGGATTATCTTTGCGTGCTTAAAGCAATTCGCCCGCACATAAGCTATTTTCCTGCATGGAAAACAAATTTTGAAAGCGGATTTCAGCCATTCATGCGAATTCTCGGCGGCATGCCAATTCCCGAGGGAGATGTTCACGCAATGATTTCCTTTAAGAAGGGTATGGACAAGGTGGTATCGAGCGGACGATGGCTGCACGTTTTTGCTGAAGGGTCGATGTGGTATTTTTATCCTGACATACGCCCTCTTAAGCCGGCAGTGTTTTTGTATGCTGCTAAATATGAAAAGCCACTGATTCCCATTTCTATGTCATTTAGACCGCGCAAGGGCTTTAGAAAAATTTTCGGTAAAGGACCGTTCGTAGATTTACATGTCGCAGAGCCCATTTATGCGGATAAAAACCTTCCATTGCGTGAGTCGGCGAATGAGATTCGTGCAAGAGCATACAAAATCATGCAAGAGATGAACGGAATTTATCCCGGAGATCCAACGTATAATGAAGATCAAAATATTGATAACTATCAAAAAACAATGTAATATTTATTCCACCAAAATTGATATAAGTATGAAAGCTGAAGCAAGATGATGCTTTCAAGGTTATCAAGAAAGGACAGTGAATATGTTTAATTTCAAAGATAAGGTTGCTGTAGTAACCGGGGGTGCACGGGGTATTGGCAAATGCATTGCGGATTCGTTTTTCAAGGCAGGTGCTCGGGTTGCTGTAATTGACATTTTGGATAATGACTATTTTGTGGGAGAGCTCGCAGATAAGAATACACTTGAGATGTTTGCAAAAAAAGTAATTTCCGATTACGGACATGTAGATTATCTTATAAATAATGCTGCTCCGAAAAGCTCCGGTATTACGGATTGCGGCTATGAGGACTTCGAATATGCTTTACGGGTTGGAGTTTCCGCTCCTTTTTATCTTGCAAAGCTGTTTATGCCTTATTTTTCTATAGGTGGAAGCATAATTAACATTTCATCCTCACGTGACAGAATGAGCCAACCGGAAACCGAGAGCTATACTGCAGCCAAGGGGGGCATCTTGGCATTGACTCACGCCCTCTCTGTCAGCTTGGCAGGGCGGGTGCGCGTGAACTCCATTTCTCCCGGCTGGATTGACACGGGGTATGCTGTATATGATGGCTCAGATGCAATTCAACACCCTGTCGGCAGAGTAGGCAATCCGCTTGATGTTGCTAACATGGTGCTTTATCTTTGCTCTGATATGGCGGGATTTATTACAGGTGAGAATATTTGTATTGACGGCGGAATGACAAGACAAATGATTTATCACGGTGATAACGGCTGGATACTTAACTCAAATAATAAATAACACATTCAAAAAGGAGATATATTGTGAGTAGCTTTGAAAACCTTAGAATTGTTGATAATTTTTATCAAACATCCCTCTATTTCCCTATGCCGACAGTAATTATAAGCACACTTTGCGAGGATGGCTCTACCAACCTCGGTCCATATTCGCTTGTGCAGCCATATTACGTTGCCGGAAAGGATTATTATGCAATGCTGCTTTGCTGTAGGAATTCTTCTAACACGGCGCAAAATATTATCAGAAACGGCAAGTGCACCTTGAATTTCATCGACGATAAGCCCTCCACATTCAAAGAGGCGGTTAAGCTTTCTTGGCCTGGAGATAAGCCGTCTGAAAAAATGCCGAAATGCAAATTCAAACTTGAGAAGAGCATGACAGAGGAGGAAACCGGAGAAAAGAGGCCGTTGGTCTTAACCGATGCTATTCAGGCAATTGAGTGCACTTGGGTGCGTGAGCTTGACGGTGCTGAGAAGGACGTTGCGGGAGAGTTGAACGGTTATGAAGGACCTTATCACGACTTCAACGGAATTACGAGCAAATTCGGCGCGCATTTCATACTTCGAGTTGATAAAATTTTGATGAAGAAAAAATATAGCGACGCGATTATAAACGGTGTGCGCGCTAAGGATTTTCCTCCCCTCCCTGTAGATTATGGATATCGTGACTCCAAAAATTTTTGGTTTCACAGAAAAAGAAGAATGAGAGCAGAGCTTCTTCAAATGAGAAAGGCATCTATAGAGTCGGTTCGTTATGCTGCAGACCGTGTTGACGACAAAATAAAATTTGCAGATGACGCACTTGAAACAGTGCTCGCAGTGCCAAGAGTTTTTCTCCCTTTAGTGCTTAGAGGATGTGTTGATTGGGCAAGAGAGAATGGGATTCTTTTGATTACGGCTGAGCATATGAAAATAATAAATGACAAAAGAGCAAAGGAAAAAAACAAAAATAAAAAATAATTAAAGAACTTTTAGTGAAATTTGTTTTTTAATGGCAATTTAGATTAAAAGAAACAAAGAATATTTATTAGAAAATGCAAAAATGATTTCTTGACAAAGAAAACCATGCAATGTATAATATATTTATCAACAAAGTAGTGGGGCTGTGGTATGAATTTTTTAGAAGAACGCATTTTGAAGGACGGAATTGTTAAAGAGGGAAATGTTCTCAAGGTTGACAGCTTCTTAAATCATCAGATGGATGTTAACCTGTTGGACGAAATAGGCAAGGAATTTCACAGAAGATTTGCAGATAAAAAGATAACGAAGGTTCTGACTATTGAAGCATCAGGTATCGCTATCGCTTACGCAGTTGCACGTTGCTTTGGTGTTCCTATGGTTTTTGCAAAGAAGGCAAAGAGCATAAATATAGACGGCGATGTATATACTGCAGAGGTTGAATCCTTTACACATAAAAATAAAAATCAAGTTATGGTTTCCAAAAGATTTTTGTCAGAAAACGACAAAGTTCTTATCGTTGACGATTTTCTTGCAAACGGATGTGCTCTTCAAGGTTTGATTTCCATTGCCGAGGAGGCGGGTGCTACCGTTGAAGGAATTGGAATTGTTATTGAAAAGGGCTTCCAATACGGAGGCAGAAGCATAAGGAATCTTGGATACCGACTTGAATCCCTGGCGATTGTTGAGTCTATGGACCCCGCAACGCATAGTGTGGTTTTTCGTTCACAAAAATAATCAAAAACAAAAAGGAACAGACAGTCGTCTGTTCCTTTTTGTTATACTGTTATCTTTCTTCTCTGAAATAGGGAAGACCAAGACTTTCGGGTGGCTGATTTTTCTTTTTGTTTCTCATACTTGTAATAATTAAAACAATTACCGTTACAATATAAGGAAGCATTTTGAAAAGCTCTTTTCCCGCAAAGCTAACACCTGTAATATAACTGCTGGCAATATAAAGGGCGCCGAAAATTATGGAGCCTAAAATTGCAAGATTTGGTTTCCAAACGGTGAAGATTACAAGGGCGATTGAAAGCCAACCAAAAGCGTC
>JAZSJG010000001.1:0-6856 GCA_045534215.1 Eubacteriales bacterium | reverse complement strand
CTCACGCATATTAGCATGAAGGCATAGTTATCCCTTGTTTTTTGAGGGCATTATCAGTGGCTTTCGCTAAAAAGGCAAAGCTCCCCCAGCCCCACGGGCACGATGTATATAACAGCATCTCGCGGTAGCATCCTAGTAAGGATCGAGATTGCCCCTGCCGTTTTTCATCGCATTAGTCTCTACCGTTCACAGACATTACCGGTCTTTAAGTCTTCGCTCGTCGATTACTCGATGTCTTGGCGAATCATCCGCACCCGGAGGCTTGCTCTCGATTTTCCTTGGGGGAGAAGAGCGGGCAGGTTTGAGCATGTATATACCCCAACGCACCGACATATGCGAAAAGCGAGGAGTCTGTCAACTCCTCGCTTCTTGGTACGCATTGCGGTACGGTGGCTATATTATAACATATTAAAAAATTCTGTCAACAACTTTTGAAAGAAAATTTAATTTTTTCAAAAAAGTTTTATTTGTTCCTGAACTCTGAGAATCTTTCACACAATTATTACGCATTCGCTCAAGAAACAGGATTGGTTTCATACCAAACCACGTAATCATTTCCGTTTAATGTGTCGATTTCTATTTGATAGGTTTTTTTATCAAATCCTACCACCTTAGAGTATCCTTTAGCAGAATCTCCCGCAATCCATTTTTCCGCGGTGTTGTTATATACAATCGTTTGCTTATATGCTGCAATATACGAGTTTAAATTTTTCGCTACAGCATCATCGGAATAATACAGGTAAAGATGATAGGTTGTTTCATTTACCCACTCTAAAGTATAATAAATATTTGTTGCTCCAAGATTGTCATATTCTTTACCTAAATTAGTACCCGAAACGCTACTGTCAAGACAAAACAGAACTCTTTTACTACCGCTACACCAGAACGCAAATGCATGCTTGTCGGTGTCGGCATTCAGACCGTAATCCATATTGTCTATTACAAAGTCAATAAGTGCCGTTGCATTAGTGGAAGATATGAACCCATCGTCATCCTTTATTGCAGGTGGAACAAGTGTGAAAACAAATTGAATGGAGTAATCTCCTGTTTCTTTGAAGGTAGCGGTAAATTCTATAGTTCCACCCGAAGCTGCGATAGCAGCTCCTAACACCAGGGTTTCGGACAGTGTAAAGTTTTCATTCGAAGATGTGTTGTTTAAGTAGTAATACGGATCTTGGGTGGGGTTTGTGATTTTAATTTTTATACTTTTTCCTGCTTCGGAGACGTTAAGATTGATTAAAGTTCCTGAATATCCTATAACTGTAACGCCTGTATCGGGCGTCATATCCGAGATATACAAACTTGTATGCGTGTAATTTAACTCGCCCGAAGCAGTTATCTCGTCGGTCAATTGTGCATAACCTATGCCAAGCGTTACAACTACAAGGGAGAGAAGCATACAAACTAAGCCTTTTACTAACTTCATAGCCCTCCCCCCTTCATATTTTTTGCTTCAAGTTTTATTATATCCTTCGTTTTTACTCCCTTTTATATTATTATTTTCGTTAGTATTTTTCCTGGGAGTCTAACGTAGTATCATTATCCGACAAAAGTCCCCGCAATTGGATCAGACCAAACTCTCGCCGAGGCATTAAAAGTACCGTTATTCGCTGTTTCCTCAATATAGGTCCCGTCGCTGATGAAATAAACTCTGCTTCCTTTACCAAGGTATCGGTCCCAGTTCGCATCTTTCTGAATATCCTGCCATTGCTTGTAAGTGCCCTCAAACAGCAGGGTGACTTGCTCATATTTAAGAACAAAGCCCTCTCTATCTGCAAACGCGTCTTCGCCAATTGTCGTAATACTCTTGGGGATCCATACAGTTGTAAGATCACTGTATTCTGAAAAAGCACTGCCCGCAATCTCAACCACAGGAACTCCGTTTACACTGCCCGGAATCTCGACGTTTGCGTTTGATTGATCGTAGGCGGTAACAACGTAAACATCGTCCATGCCATCGCCGTTTGTGTCGAAACCTTCGAGAGTCATGCCTTTATGCTCGGCTTTGGGGGCA
This sequence comes from Eubacteriales bacterium, assembly GCA_045534215.1. Classification (GTDB taxonomy): domain Bacteria; phylum Bacillota; class Clostridia; order Oscillospirales; family CAG-272; genus UBA1740. The sequence continues at coordinate 4,842 of JAZSJG010000001.1, read as the reverse complement.
GCTTTCGTAAAATTAAATTTGATAATATGCTCTCCCGCTGTGGTAAAGGAGACAGTAAACGTAAGAGTTCCGCCACTCGTAATTTCAGCTCCACCCACCATGTTTTCTGATAATGTCAGTCCCTCTATGGCAGGTGTATAACTTGCGTAATAATATTTATAATCTGTGGGGTTAGTAATTGATAGGCTGATAGTTCCGCCCTCTTGGGCGGTAAGATTTATAGTCGTTTCTGAATATCCCGTAACATCAACACTCGCGTCTGGCGTCACGTCTGAAAAATACAGGGTTGTGTGGATGTAATTCAACTCGCCCGTAGCTGTTATCTCATCTGTCAGTTGTGCATAGCCTATGCCAAGCGTTAAAACAACAAGGGAGAGCAGCATACAAACTAAGCCTTTTACTAACTTCATATACCCTCTCCCTTCTTTTATCGGTGTGTTTTTCCTTTTTCCTCTTTTTTATTATAGGACTTTTAGCATTTTCCTATAAATTGAATTCTTTCATTTACCTTTGCCGTTGTGTTCCGAAAGCTTAATAAGTCCTTTTTCTACCAATACGGCAGTTTCTTCATAAGAATAAATACTTGAATAGTCAACAGTTGAACGCTGCTTTGCTTCGGGAATACCATGCTCTTGCATTACAGTATCCACAAGCAAGAGAGCCTTTTTGAGACCTCTGTTGCTTCGAATTCTAACCAACATGGGAACTGAGGCAAAGCTCTTTGACGTAACTGTTTCGTGGAAGTACTTTGATTTATCAAACTTCTCGGGGTCAAGCGCGCAATAAAGACAAACTGTCTTACCTCTTATCTTAATCTTGAAAAGCTGCTGTCTGCCTTTATTAAAGCTCTCATTACGCCAGCTCATTCTGGACTTAACACCCTTAAAGGAAAGAATTCTGTTTTTAAGCTCGGAATAGTAATCTTTTACCTGTTGTACACTCTGTATCAGATTTGCAGCAAAGCTCCTGCTACAACTTATATCAACTCCTGTACCGATTTGGTTAATGATTTCGCTATCGGGCGATTCGTTTTTGTCGTCGCTAATCTCACAAACCGCTTCCTCTTTCAAAAAAGTGTCAGACTTTTCCTCGATAACCGACTCTGTCGATTCATTATATTGGTAGTCAACTGGCTCTTCTTCAACCTTGATTTCAAATATATAAATTGACTTCAAAGAAGTTACTACAAAAAAACGGGTGCAGGTTCTGTCCTCGTTCTCATACATAAAAACAGGCTGACGTATAGTGTCCCTAATCTCCAAAAGCTCGGTGAATTCTTCAACTCGAATGACCTGATGCCCTGACGTATCGTATTCATCCAATATTTTCTGAATATAAGACTTGTAATTCGCAACCAAACGCTGCACCTTGCGCGAGTAGTCGATATGTTTATCGCGTGTCAAAACGACAAATGCAGCTAAAACACCCGCTAAGATTACATCAAGTGACGCAAATACTATGGAAAGAATCATAAATAAATCCTTTGCAGTCGTATCTTTGGCAACAATTTTTTGCTCGCCTGCAGGAACAGTAGTTGATACTGACGGTTTTACCATAGTTTCAAGCAGCGGAACGTGAAGCTCTATCACGTATTCACCTGCATTGTCAGCGGCAAAGCTCTCGCTCATACCGACGACGTCAACGTACATTCTTACAATCAAGGTGTTAACCGTGTTTTTCAGACTGTATGATCTGATGAAATCATCTGCGATTTGATTGTATTTATTGTAGTCAAGCTCTATGAGCTTCTGTATTGATAGTTTTTCACCTTGCTCAGCGGCTTCTGTTCGCGGAACGATATTGTAAATAGGATTAAACACAGGGGAGTTGCTCGCCTTGTCCTTAATTTCAACCTGTGCATCAATACGGTAGGTATATTGATAGCTTACGTCGTTAGTGGCCATTTGCAGATCGTAACTGAAATCAGCCGTCATTTTTTCTATCAAAGAAGCAACGTAAGCGTGCGTACCGTTCAGATAACTTTCTTCATAAAAGCTATTATCGGCAAGATATGCGCGGTGTATGACGTTTCCTTCCTCAGTATAAGCAACGTATGTTTCCTTATTTTGCTTTACAAAAGCAAAGAATGAAATAAGTAAAGCAACAGCGAGCGCAAAAATAACGATGGCTTGAATGCGAATTTTCTTTTTGCGGTTTATTTGATACGTGTCACGCTGTATTTTTTCAAGTTCAGACATGGGCGTCCCCTTTTCTTTTTGAAATCAAGATTGATTTTTTATTCAAATAGCGACCGTACCCATAATGTTGGGTAGCCGATATATTTAATTTTCAAATTTATAATACCGACAATATCTGCGTCGGTGATATACCCTGAGTCCATGCTCTCATTGGCATCACCCTTGGTATAGTATCTTAATACACCGTTAATTTTTTTAATATCTACGACACGGTGAATTATCGTAACACCATCTCTTTCAAATACAATGACCTGTTTGTTTTCAATATGCTGGCCGTTGTAGTCCTCGTATATGATAACATCTCCCTTATCAAGCTCACCCGTCATACTTTCGGTAGCAATGACGAGAGTCTTATATTGAAATTGAGATGAAATAAGCGACATAAACCCGATGGACAAAATCATTAAAAATGTCGTTATAGCTGTTTGAATACGCATGCTACGCCTTGTTGTGACAAAAGACTTTGGCGTATATAGAGTATGTATCAGAAAAAGAATGCCTATCGGCAAGAATATTCTTGCGAACGAAAGAAGCGCATTTGATATTTGCGGCTTGATGGGAATGAGATAGGGATATAGAAATAAAATCAGCTTATAAATAATATTCGGAAGCGCACCGTATTTTGACGCGATGTAGTGATAAAGAACGTTCGCGGCAAGTGCAGGAAGCAACACAAGCCCCAGTGCATCCATAAAATATTCAAATTTTTCAAACGCGTTCGACTCAATGAGTAATAGTATGTCAACCAGGACGAACGAAATATAAGATAAGGTGCTGGCGAGCTTATCCTCTTGAGCCAAGAATACGCTTCGTGTAATCTCGGCTGATATTACGGTAATGGCGGTAGGCAAGGCATATTTAAGCAGGAATGAGGGAAAGAAGCTCGTCTTATAAAAACCGAATTTTATTCCTGACAGAAAATACACCGTGACCGAAATAACAGCAATTGCCGTTATAACGAGAGCGACCTGTCTTTTCGGAAGCTCTAAAATTGAGCGTTTTTTTATTAAATAAGACACCGTGAGAGCGGCAAGAAGGCAAAAAAACGCTAAAAATACCATTCTCGTCGTTTCGTTTTTCACAAAACAGGCAAGAAGGAGAACGCCGAGATACGACGCCGCCGACGCATATAAAATCTTTTTATCGCTGTTCATATACGCTCCTCCTTGCTGTTCTGTGAGCAAACTTTGTTTGAAACATAGAGTTATGCACTTGTAACGCCAGTGTTGGAAACAGAGAAGCTAAAGGTATTGCTATAGTCCTCTGTTGTAGGATAACTAGTCACTTTAATAGTTATAGTTACAGTAGCAGTGCTTGTTGCATTAATGGTAGTTGAATCAATGGTCGCTGTAACGTCGTAATTGCTAGACGCATTATTGGTAACATCCGATACTGCAACTCCGGTAGCATTGTACTTGGTGCTTGTATTTGTTACTTCAACTGTAAATGTGTGCACTTCACCCTTTACCCAATCAGATGTATCAACCTCGAATGCAAGAGTTTCTGCATTGGTTGTATTTGTAACAACAGTTTCTCCTGCTCCGGGGGTTACATCGCCGGTCCAAGCAAGCACAAGCTCCTGATTATAAGTAATAGTACCTTCTGCATCGATGGTATCAGTTACTGCTGCATAACCTGCACCAAGGCAAAGAACTGCCGCAAGCATAAGTGCTACAACTACAATTCTTCTGTTCTTCATAACTTTTTCCTCCTTTCTCAAAAATTTATAGAAAACCGCTGAGTCTCAGCAGTATGCTATACAATTTTATATCAGTTGCGTGTTGTCTCCGCTTTTTTCGGGACTTTTCAGATAGGTCATCATCATACAGTAAAGAACATTAAAGATATGCGGTACGTTGATCTCATTATTCTCGAGTTCTCTGTTATACACACGAATAGCAAAATCAAGCAGGGCGGTAAAAACGCTGTGCATTATGGATTCTACGTCCGCTTCTTCTATAAATAAGGGAGAAAAACTGTCAACAACGGCACTGAAATGATGCTCATGCTTTTTCAAGGATTCTCCCTTGAAATAAATCGAATAATAATAACGAACGTAGCATCTGAAACGCTCCTCGCTTTTTAAAACAAAATTCCACGCCATAATGAAGAGCTCGTAAAGCTTTTGTTTCGTATCCCCGAAAAAGTCGCCGATTGCCTTCACAGCACCTTGAAATGCTTTATAAAGTTCCTTATCCAAGTAAGCGAAGGTTGCTTCGTATAAACCTTTCTTTCCTCCGAAAAGCCGGTAGATATATGCCTCGTTCATTTTGGCGTTTGGTGAATTGCCTTTGTAGTACGTTAGCTCTTTTGTCGTCGCTTTTTCAAAGCCGCCTTCGGCTATTAGATGGATAGCGTTGCTTATCAAAAGTGACTTGATATCCGCTTCGCATTTCATCTTGATTCTCCTTTATTTTTTTACATTAAAATTCTTAATTAAAATCCCAACCTTCTTTGTAGCATTCGCTACAAACAGATGTCAAAAAAATTCCTCTTACAAGGAGTAGCGGTACGGCTCACAAGGTAAAAAGGAACATAACGAGAGTTATGTGATAAAAGGCAAAAGTTATCTTCGTAAACCAACAAAAACAAAACAAAAATACTGCATTTTATTAGAATATTACTTTTTGTATAATTCACGCCA
>JAZSJG010000009.1:0-7251 GCA_045534215.1 Eubacteriales bacterium | reverse complement strand
AAAAAGGAACGGCAACGGGTGCCTTCCATAAAGCAGGTTTTACCTGCCGAAAACACAAAAGGAGTACGAGCATTTTGTTCGTACTCCTTTTCGCACGCCTTGCCTGCAAGGTATAGTGTGTTACACCTTTCAGCTGAACTGTCGGGTGCTATGACAGCCTCCCTTGTGTAAAGGGAGGTGGCTCGCGCAAGCGAGACGGAGGGATTGTTAAAATCAAAATTATACCAAAAACAATCCCTCAGCCGCCTTCGGCGCCGGCTCCCTTTACACAAGGGAGCCTTTCTTTATGTTCATCTATGCCTTGTCAATTTTCCTGACAAGCACTGCGTCTGTGGACACAAAAGCCACTCTTAAACAAGAGAGAATATCGTTTGCTTGACAAAACAACAATAATGTTATATAATATGTACAACAAAATTCTGTTTTCGGGGGGGCCATTGTGACAGATCATTTTGAAAGACAAAAGAAATATATACTAAGAAACAGAAAAATAGCTGTTTTCACTTTGATAACCGGTTTGATTTTTCTGGTTCTGCTTTTGTGGGCATCCTTTAAAAAGCCGAATACTATTTGGATTACCCTCATTCCTCTGACTGTAATTTTTATAGCCTCTATTTGCATTTCAACAACAAATCGTTTGTTAAAACAATTTTCAAACATTCAAATATCTCAAATTGGCGAAATTAAAATTTCTCACCCCAAAATTGATTTTCTAACAACTCTGGAACTAACACCAATTGCGCATAATGTTAGGCAGAAATATTATGGTATAAAGATTATTGGCGAACAAAAATTCTATTACCTATTTGGAGAATGTTATAAATATACCGCCGAAGATTTGAAGAAGATACATACAAAATTTAACAGTGAAATCAGTATTCAATATTATGAAGGGACAACCATTATTAAAACAATACAGAATGATCCGTATTTTATGAAATTCAAAGTCGGTTCACTCTATGAATGAAATCTTATAACCGAAAAGGATGCGATATATTCTCGCATCCTTTTCGGTTATTTTAATACCTGCTTTATGGTAGACACCCCAAGGGGCTTTTTTTATTGTTGCTTTGCCTCGTATTCTCGGTTGTCGACTGTTATAGTAGGAGCCGCCTTTTTCTTGAAGAAAAGCATAGCGGGCATAGATCCGAGCTTGAACATCTGCTGTGTGCCGTTGAGCTTAAATGGCTTTTCGCTTATATCAAATTGTACACCGTTTATCGTTATAAGTGCTTTGCCTGTAAGATTTGAGCAAATAAGCTCCACCTTGTGAGTAAGAATATTACCCGTGGGCTCACCATTCTCCATATCGGTTTCTTCTTCCTCTATTTCCCAATAATATTTTTTTGCCATAAATTTCTCCTTTAATATATGTATGGTATTATAATGTGTCCCGAGCAGTCAAAGATAGCCTTTTTTGATTTGAGCGCTTTTGCAACGTCGTATGAGGTCTTTATCTCGTTCTCAGTCCTCATCAGGCAGAGAGCTTCGTTGCCTTTGTGATGAAAATCACTTCCACCAGATACGATAAGATCATTAGCCTTTGCATAACGCGCTGCCACGGAGAGCTTTCCGTAATGGCTGGGGTGCATATTCATACTTTCAATTCCGTCAATGCTGTTAAGAGGAGCTAAAATCATCCCTTTTCTGAACGGATGCGCTTGAAGAATGATATTCGAGTCGTTTTTGGCTTCCTTATAAAAATTCTCAATTCCATAGGGAATGAGCGAAATAAAACGCTCAATATCTTCCTCACACACACCGTAAATAAGATAGTCGTTGTTGTTCTGGGGAAAGCGGATCTCAACACCGAGAATTAAGTTGATCTCATCACCCGCGGCATCCTTTGCTATGCGGTAATCGGATAAATATTCCTGCGCCAGAGCCATAGGATCTCCGTCAGCCCAAAGCGGATTTAAATGGTTGGTAAGCACTAAAGAATTGACGTGCTTTGCCTTGTAGAAGCCGACTACGTCATTCGCCTTGAATTCAGCGCATGCGCTGACTGGAAAGGAGTGACAGTGAAGCTCTGTAGTATATGAAAATCGATCTAATATTTGTGAAAAATCCATGCTTTACCTTCTTATATATCGTTAGCTATTTGAGCTGGTGGTGTATCGGTGTTAATGTGCATCCGTTATATTCACCTATAATAGAAATTTCCTCGTCATTGTAATGACAGATCGAAAGAATTCCTTTTTTGCCATCATACTCAATAATGTATTGGGTAAACAGAAGATCTTGAGGTAGCTCGTCCGAGCAAACCGAGGATAATCCTTTGCCTATAAGCTTTGCGTATGCCTCTTTTTTCGTCCAGATAGAGAAAAACGAAAGGGCAGGATCGGATGACTCACGTATAAGCTTTTGCTCCTCAGGAGAGAAAAAACGACGCGATATTTCATTCGTTTTCCTTTTTTTGTCTATCCACTCCAGGTCCACTCCTATGTGTGAATCACAAACAACCGCAACAGCTATTTTTTCAATGTGAGAAAGCGAGAAGAAAAGAGGATAGCCTTCGAAATAGGGCTTTCCGCTATCGCTTCTTTTGATATTTGGACATTCTCTATCCTTCAGAATGTCAGAAAGCGCCAAAAGAGCCGCGAATGACAGGCGCTGAGCGTCTTTGTTGCGTATTGAAAAAAGCCTTGATATTTCGGATTCTCCAAAGGGAAGTGAAGATATTTCATTTTCGATGTCACTCTGTAAAAGATCTGTAAGCTTTATCGATAATTCTATCATATTTTCACTCCTTTTTTTGATACCGTATTTATTATACAACATTCAAAAGTGAATTTCAATATCAGGCAAGGAAAATAAAATAAAAAAATATATTAAAAATGCAAAAAAGTGCTTGACAAACTAAAAACTTTGTGGTACAATAAACGAGTCGCTGGTATGGCTCAGTCGGTAGAGCACGTCATTGGTAATGACGAGGTCATCAGTTCGATTCTGATTACCAGCTCCACAAAAACACCCGAGAAACCTTGGTTTCTCGGGCTTTTTGTTTTCAAAGTCCTGTACTACACAGTTTCATCAATTGCAAAGCAGTTTTTAAACCACGTTTTGAAATTCTTATCTACCGTTTGTGTTTCTTCTATTATCAGCTTTATAAGATTGTAATCAGGGTTCCAAGAGGGAATTATGTCTGATACTGCTATATCGTTATTATAAAAGCCAATAGAATACATACTATCGTTTTTTACAGATGTAAATTGCGATTCGACCTCTTTTTCACCATGGTAATATTCGATATAGGTTCCCAAAAGCTCCTGCGGCTCCCAATCAAATATTCCGGTAGGGTACCCCTCATACTGATAGTCTACCATAACGTATGTGCCCGGGGTGATAGTTCTGTCTATATCAACAGATTCTATGCTAGCTATAGTCTCGGCAAACTTAGATACGGGAATAGAGCTTTCAGTGCCTTTTTTCTGACGTATAGCATCTGCTATAGCCACAAGAGTGGCTTTTTCTATTGCGTATAGCTCTTTCATACTCTTATATCCTCCGCTATTGGCATCTGTTCAAGCACTATTGAGGCGATCTGGGATATATCAGCATCTGTAAGAACGTAATCGCTTCCGTCTTTTCCGTCTTTTCCGTCTTTTCCGTTGTTTCCGTCCTTACCGTCAGCGCCTTGGCTGGGATTACCTGTGTCATTTTCGCCTATCCACCAATTTCCGTTCTCACCTATAAAAGGAGTAAGACCGTTTTTGCCGTTTGTACCGTTTTTGCCGTTAAATTCTCCTGCAACTAGCTTGGCATTTATATTATCGGCAACGTTATTGGCGTTTTCGGCGGCGGCTGTTACATGGATGATAGATGCTTCAAAAGCGGTCATTCTTGTTTCTTCTGCCGCAACACGCTGTTGCTCGGCAAGAAAAATATTGTCCCACGCTGTTGATTCGGACTCTGAGAGATGATTGCTGTCGTCTATTGTAACCCTGTTATCGACTACGATGATGAATTTAGGGCTTGTCATAAGAAGACCGTCAGAGCCGTAGATCCTCATCTCACATCGGAGTGTACCTGGAACACATGTGGTATTGGCGGTAAAATCATATCTTACGGCGCAGTTGTTTACTATTATGCAGTCATTGATAAGCTCGTTATCATCAGGCTTCTTCGCAAAGAATACAGCTCTGCATCCGTCGGGAAGATAGTAGGGAACTCCGCCGTCATTAAAGGTTATCAGCAAACTCCTTGCCGTATCGTTAAGTCGCGCGGGTATTGAACGCTGTGATGCGTTGCTTTGAACGTTAAGTGAAAATTTTGTTTTTGAATAATTCATTTTTTCTCCTTTTTATTTTTTTATTTTTGCTTGATTGGGTTTAAATTTAATTGCGTATTTTAGCGGTATTTTTTATACATCCTCCTTTTTTCAAAAAAGATATTGACAAATACAGAAAAATGTAATATAATTATGATAGAAGCAACAACAACACTGAATTCTGTACCCACAAACATATTATAGTACAATATTCTGTAATTGTCAACAATAAAAGCACAAAAATCTGTAATTTCAGCATTGTGAATAAAAATGAGGTGTAAAAATGAGCGATTTGTACAACAGATTAAAACAGCTTTGCGAGGAGAAGGGTGTTTCGCTTGCAAAAATGTGCACTGAATGCGGCATACCCAAAAGCACACCAACAGAAATAAAGATGGGAAGAACCAAAACGCTTTCTTCTTCCGCGATGATGAAGATAGCCGATTATTTTAATGTTTCTGCAGAATATATTGCGGGAAAGACCGATAAAAAAGAAAAAACCTCGCTTGCTGAAAGCGAGGAAGCTTTAAAGGTGGCACTTTTCGGCGGTGACACCGAGGTTACCGACGAGATGTGGGACGAGGTAATGAGCTATGCGCAGTTCCTTAAACATAAATACGGAAAAGATTGATTCGCTCTACGAGCTTGCGACGCTGCACGGAATTCCTGTTGACGAGTCTTGCCCCGACTCTATAATATCAATGTCGGTAAAGCTCGAGGATGGGCTGAAGATAATATCTCTTTCAAATACAGAAATGGATGACAGTACAAAGCTCGAGCGCTTTGCCCATGAGATGGGGCATTGTATGACCGACAGCTTTTACGCGGGATATTCACCGTTTGAGCTTCGCTCAAAGCATGAGAAAAACGCGAATGAATGGGCTGTGCGTTGCCTTATGCCATTTGACGAGCTTTGCTTAGCCGTAAAGCGCGGATACCGAGAGATATGGGAGCTTGCAGAGCATTTCGACGTAAGCTGTGCCTTTGTTGAGAAGGCAATAAAAGTACATGAAGAAAGTGGGCATACAGTACCTCCCGAGCTGTATGCGGAATATTAAATACTAAAGCTCCCGTTGTAAAATCAACGGGAGCTTTTAATGTTAAATTTCAGGAATAACTATTTCGATCTCCTTGCCAAGCTTGGAGGATTTTGCTATGCCGTCAATAATTGCCTGATTGTAGAGGATCTCCGAGGAGGGCACAGGAGCGGGGGTGCCGTTCTTGCACGCATCAAGGAAGGTTCTTATCTTAAGGTCAAATAGACCTTCCTTCATATTTATTATCGGTATTCTGGTTTCGACCTGAGAGCCCGCAACCTCGTGATATATCTTCATCTCACCGCCAACCGAGCCGTTCCAGCACTCGGTAGAGGGAATTCTGAGGCTTCCCTTGGTTCCCATAATTATGGTATCACCGGGAGTGTCAAGATTCATAGCCCACGCTATTCTGAAGTCGAGAATAATTCCACCCTCAAGACGGATAAAGCCTGCACCGAAATCGTCAACACCGAAAAGCTCTGCGTATTCAGCAGCCTTGTCCTTTCTATAGCCGCTGTAATTTGGATCTTTTCCAAAGAAATTTGAGATATATCCCGAAACCGTTAGGGGCTTCGGATATCCGATAGCATTGAGCACCATATCAAGAGAATAACAGCCTATGTCACCGAGAGCACCGATTCCGGCGGTATCATTTTCAATAAAGGTGGTTCCAAACGGAGTGGGAATGCCGCGACGTCTGCCGCCACCGGTCTGGATATAGTATATTTTACCCAGAACTCCGGATTCAACGATCTCCTTGATCTTCTTCATATTAGCATCCATTCTAGGTTGGAAGCCAATGGAAAGCACCTTTCCGCTCTTTTTCTCAGCTCTTACTACCTCAATTGCCTCATCGAGAGTAACGGTAAAGGGCTTTTCAAGAAGAACGTGTATACCTGCGTTAAGAGCATCGATAGCAGGGATCGCGTGCTGGCGGTTGTATGTACAAATGGATACGGCATCAAGCGCAAGGGAAGTGTCCTCAAGCATTTCCTTGTGAGACGCGTAATCAGTCTTAGCATCCTTAAGTCCGTGATCGTCTGCGAACTTTCTTGCTTTTCCGGGAACTATATCCGCGCAAGCAACTATTTCTATATCGGGTTGCTTTAGGTATGAGTTTACGTGAGCGTCGGCTATCCAGCCGCAGCCTATAATTCCAATTCTGAGCTTCTTTGAGCAATCAATTCCTGGTGCCTTAGTTTGGTCGGTAAATGTATTAAGACCTTCCATAGATTTATCTGCCATGTTTTTTCTCCTGATTGGTTATTCGGTCGCAACGACCGTAATTTCATTTTATCACTAAAGAGATTCTTTGTCAAGTAGAAAAGCAAAAAAGGCAGACATTTGTCTGCCTTTTGGTGACCCACCGGAGACTCGAACTCCGGACCCCTTGATTAAAAGTCAAGTGCTCTACCGTCTGAGCTAGTGGGTCATACGCCTTTTAAACCTACCAGTATATGATACCATAGAAAATCAAATTTGTCAAGGAAAATATTGTCGTTCTCGTTCCAAAGAAAAGTAAAATTTAAAAGACTCTTTTTGTGCAATATTAACAAATTATTTGAGGCGGCAGATACGCTCCGCAAGTGCGTAGATGGTGTCAGGAAGAAGCTCGGGAAGCTCCTCTCTGTCGCATTCTGAAATATCGGGATCCTGTGTTTTAATGCGCTCTCGCATAAGGCTTACCATGAATTTATCAAGACCTTTAAGCTTATCGGGCTTAAGCTCACCGCCAAAGTGCTGAATACCGAGTGAGCAGCTCAGTCTTTTCGGTAGCTGCATGATCTTGTAGTCCTCAAAATTTTTGGATATTCCGCAGCAAATAAAAACTGATGAGTGCATTGATGAAAGATGGTCAATATGCTCGTTTATATATTTTTTTAGCTTTTTATTTAATTTTCCCATGCGGACAGAACCGCCTATAACGGCAACGTCGAATTCATT
>JAZSJG010000091.1:0-3187 GCA_045534215.1 Eubacteriales bacterium | reverse complement strand
TGTCTGTTCGATATTCATTGACATTCCATCCATTTTATTTAATTCCATGATTCTCTATCCTCTCTGATTAGATTTTTACAATCCAGTGGCCGTTCTTATCAGCACCAACTCTGTCGATTACATCTTTTTCTTTCAACGCTTTAATATTTCTTTCGATTGTTCTTGGTTCAACCTCTGCATATTTTGCCATTTCTTCAATTGTGCTACGTGGGTTGTTCTTTAAAAGTTCAACAATCTTTCTTTGCGTTTTATTTAATTTTACTCCGACATTTACACCGACATTTTTGTCGTTTACACCGACATTTTCAGTTTCCTTTTTATCAAAAATATTCTTAATGTGTAAATAGCGATTTTTCTGTTCGTTAGAATCTTTCAAAAGTAAGTTCCTGATAAATTTTTCAAGATACACTGTTGTCTCATGAACATTCTCTTTCAGGTTGTTGTAATTCGCTCTCACAAGTGCATTTCTGAAATACCATGCATTCTCTGCAAATATATCATTTGTGGCATCATATCCTAACGAGCGCAGATATTTAATAAAGAAAACTGCTGTTGTTCTTGTATTACCTTCACCAAATATATGAATCTGCCACAGCCTTGAAATAAAGAACGCAAGGTGTTCTATAATCTCGTCTGTTGAAAGCCCTTTATAGCTGAACTTCTTTTCCTGTTCAAAATCATATTCAAGAGTCTGGCGAAGTTCTGCAGCATTTCCGTATAGAACAGTAGCACCGTCAAGCACCCATTCTTTTTTTGTTATGTTATAATCACGAATCCTTCCTGCATGCTTATAAATGCCTGAAAATAATTTTTTGTGAATACCGATATATTCACTCGGTGAAAAGGTAAAGGCTTTTTCCGAAAGGATAGCAGCAATGCGAACGGAGACTTTATCCGCTTCCTCTGTTCGGTCATCCTCTTCTTTTTTGGGGATTGCTTCATAATAGCTATTAATTCTTTTTTCGGCATCTTCCATTGAAATATAGCCTTCGATGTTTTCAATAGCAGTTTTAACAAGATGCTCTGATGGTTCAAGACCGTCAACAGCCTGAAGACCAATGGCCGTGCTCCATGCATAGCCTTTTTCTCTTTTATTTGGTTCAGACTGCTTTATATATTCTTTAAAAGGATCCTGATACATACACTATCTCCTTCCTGTAACCTGTAGTTCAAAATGCTTTTGCAATCTACCGTTTATTTTTTCTTTTTCTAAAAATTCCTTAATACACTCTTCGCAAGCAAGGTCAATTCTCATAGCATCAAAGTAAATACTTTCTTCTTTGCTCATAAGATTATTTTTTGCCTCACCAAGCTTTCGCTCAAGCATCAGTTTAGTCATTCTGTCAGAAGACTGCGCTGCAAGTTTCTTTTCTATCTCTGCAACTGCGCTTTTCAAATCACCTAATGTATGTTCAAGAGAATTTTTATTGACGGATGCACGCTGTTTGATTCTTTCAATTTCCTCTGCCTGAGCTGATGAGTTATCTTCAACACTTTTTTGTATCAGTTCGTCAAGCGGTATCAGTCTGTCCATAATTGATGCTTTTGGAGTTTTAAGCCACGCTGCATGGCTTCTGCCGATTTCTTCAAAGTCCACAACGGGATATTCAAGAATTTTAAGACATTCATCATTTGTCAGGTGTTGTCCGCTGTCAGTTATACCGCAAAGCAGATTAAACACCTTGCCGGTATGCTGCCTTCCGGCGAGAATATCAACAGTGTATAGTGCAATCTTACATGGTTCTATTTCTGCATCCACTGTTAATTTACCTTCAACGGTGCATTCAATATTATGGACGATACCTTTTGCAAGCGGAGTTAAAAGAGTTATCTTTTTAAATTCTTTAAGTGCTTTATATCTCTTATTCTGCCCTCCGGACCAATAATAAAACAAGAAAGGCAGTTCAGAATAATCTGTTGCCTTTACGGTTTTATCTTCTTCGTTTATAACAAAATAGCAATCCGTATGTTTCTCGTTGTATTCTTTGAAGAAGTATTTTACAAGCTCCCACAAATCCGAATTGACTTTCTCAATTCTTTCGTCTGCATACTTCGGTGTGATTTTAACCTTTTTTGCAAGCTCACTTGTAAAGGTGGTAAACAGAACTTGTTCGGCTGATTCTACATCCCGTCTGTTTTCTTCTTCATACTGTAAGAGTGTTTCTTCGTACTCGGCATCTATCTGTGCTTTTGTTCGTGTTTGAAACTCTTTTAAGGTCTTTTGGAGGTTATCTGTAAAACCACCCAAGATTGCATCCGTCTGTCCGAACACACCATCCGCAACCAACATTCGCTTATTAACAAGCTCAAGCTTTCTGACATCAGTCATATTGCTTTTATTTAAGAAATTAAGAACGATAACATCATTCTGCTGATTAAGTCTATGGCATCGATCTATTCGTTGTTCCATTTTCAAGGTGTTATAGAGTAAATCATAGTTTATAACGAGCGAAGCTTCCTCAAGGTTAAAACCTCTTGCACCGTTGTCGGTGGATATGATAATCTCTCCGTCTGTCTTAAACCCGGATATTTCTCTATAATCCTTTGAGCCGTTGTAAATGTATGTTTTATAGCTATCTTTCAAGGCATCATACAAATACTGTTGTGTTTCTCTTTTTTCGGTGAATATAACTGCTTTTTTATTTGCTCCGGCTTTCTTTAACAGCTTGAAGCATTGTTCCAAAGCCTTTATAAGCAATTTCAGTTTTTCATCTGTTTCTATATCATCACAAGCTGTAAGCATTGCCTTAAATTCGTCAAGCTCTTGCTCACCGCCGTTTGTTTTCTCAAGTCGCTTTATAATTCCTTCAATAGCTTTCCTTATTGCCGGGGTTGACGAACCCTGCAGGTCAAATAGCATAAGTGCAAGATCGTATGGCTTCATTTCGGGGAAGGCTATCTTTTGAGGTTTATCTATGTATGCTTTTAATAGGTCATATAGTTTTTGCTCTTTGTCTGATTGCTCAAATTCGCAAGTGATAACTTTTCTTTCAGGAATTTTTGCATAATGTCTTGCTTGACTTCTGAGAGTTCTGAAACAATACTTGCTCACAAGTTCTGCAAGCTCCGGGTAGTTTTCAGGCTTCCTGAAATATCTTGACATATATTCTTGCTCAGAAGGGAGTATGCTTTCATCTATGAAATACATAAGTCCGTATAAATCAAGAATATTCTTTTCGATTGGAGT
>JAZSJG010000027.1:0-4763 GCA_045534215.1 Eubacteriales bacterium | reverse complement strand
ATTCTTTCCATTTCTGTCCTTCGAGTTTAGTGATGATTAAGATAATTTTATCATAAATAAAACGCAAATGTCAATTAAATTCACGTATATTTACAGAAAAATTAAAAATTGGAAAAGCTCTTGACAATAGTTTGGAATTATATTATAATCACTATGTAGAAATTGACTTAGACGAAGACAGTAGTTGCGGCAGAGGTGCAAAGCGAGTCGGGTATGGTGTGAGCCGATGCAAAGAGTCGTATATGAATATCACTTCCGAGTTGTCCGCCCGAAAACAGTAGGGTGGGACGTATGCTCTGCGTTAAGGGGCGCATATTGATTGATATGTGAACTTGGTGGTAGCTTCGTCCGTTCCGTGTTCGGAACGGCTTTTTTGCATTTTTTGATTTTTATAATCAAGCACATAATGTGTTGAAGGAGAATTTGTAATGAAAGAGCTTTATTCAAAGGTATCAACCAATCTTAATTTCGTGGAAAGAGAAAAGGCGATTCGCAGATTCTGGGAGGAAAATAAGATTTTCGAAAAGAGCGTTGAGGAAAGAAAAGAAGGACAAACCTTTACTTTTTTTGACGGACCTCCGACTGCTAACGGAAAGCCGCATATTGGACACGTGCTTACCCGTGTAATAAAAGATATGATTCCGCGATACCAAACAATGAAGGGTAAGAGAGTTTTGCGCAAGGCAGGATGGGATACCCACGGTTTGCCTGTAGAGCTTGAGGTTGAGAAAAAGCTTGGTATAGACGGAAAAGAGCAGATAGAAAATTACGGACTTGAGCCCTTTATCGCTCATTGCAAGGAATCTGTTTGGAAATATAAAGAAATGTGGGAGGACTTCTCCTCAACCGTTGGCTTCTGGGCTGACATGGATAATCCTTATGTTACCTATCACAATGATTTCATAGAATCTGAGTGGTGGGCACTCAAAAAAATTTGGGACAAGGGGCTTCTTTACAAGGGTTTTAAGATTGTTCCTTACTGCCCCCGCTGCGGAACACCTCTTTCATCTCACGAGGTCGCACAGGGCTACAAGACGGTTAAGGAACGCTCGGCGGTCGTAAGATTTAAGTGCGTAGGCGAGGATGCATATTTCCTTGCTTGGACAACTACCCCTTGGACACTTCCCTCAAATACAGCGCTTTGCGTTAACCCAAAAGACACATACTGCAAGGTAAAGGCGGCTGACGGATACGTTTACTACATGGCAAAGCAGCTTCTTGATTCGGTTCTATCTCCGCTTGCCTCAGAATCGTCGCCTGCTTATGAAATACTTTGCGAAATGCCCGGACGCGAGCTTGAATTCAAGAAATACGAACCGCTTTTCGCCTGCGCCGGCATTGAAGCGGAAAAGCAGAAGAAAAATGCATTTTTCGTTACGTGCGATTCATATGTTACAATGTCAGACGGTACAGGTATCGTACACATCGCTCCCGCTTTCGGTGAAGACGACTCAAAGGTGGGAAGAAATTACGAGCTACCATTTGTACAGTTCGTTGACGGTCAGGGTAATTTGACGCCCGATACTCCTTATGGCGGAATTTTCGTTAAGGATGCAGACCCGAAAATCTTAAAGGACCTTGAGAGTGAGGGAAAGCTTTTCTCAGCTCCCAAGTTCGAGCACGATTATCCTCACTGTTGGAGATGTAACACGCCCCTAATCTATTACGCAAGAGATACTTGGTTTATCAAGATGACTGCTGTGCGTGATAATCTTATAAGAAACAACAACACAGTTAACTGGATTCCCGAAAGCATAGGAAAGGGAAGATTCGGTGACTGGCTTGAAAATATTCAAGACTGGGGACTTTCAAGAAATCGCTACTGGGGAACGCCTCTTAACATCTGGGAATGCCCCTGCGGACACCGTCATTCCGTCGGCTCTATCGAAGAGCTACGCTCAATGTCGGATAACTGCCCTGAAAATATAGAGCTGCACCGTCCCTTTATTGACGCTGTTACGATAAAATGTGAAAAGTGCGGCTCAGAGATGAAGAGGGTCAGCGAGGTTATCGACTGCTGGTTTGACTCCGGTGCTATGCCATTTGCACAGTGGCACTATCCATTTGAAAACAAGGAGATTTTCGAGGACCAGTTCCCCGCAAACTTTATAAGCGAGGGTGTCGACCAGACAAGAGGTTGGTTCTATTCATTAATGGCAATATCCACTCTTATTTTTGACACGGCCCCCTATAAAAACGTGCTTGTTCTCGGTCACGTGCTTGATAAGGACGGACAGAAGATGTCGAAATCCAAGGGAAATGCAGTAGACCCGTTTGAAGCACTTGAAACATATGGTGCAGATGCAATCCGTTGGTATTTTTACTCAAATTCAGCTCCCTGGCTTCCGAACCGTTTTTACGGCGAGGCAGTAACCGAGGGTCAGCGCAAATTTATGGGAACGCTTTGGAATACTTATGCGTTCTATGTGCTCTATGCTAATATAGACGGCTTTAACCCAACGCAGTATAAGCTTGATAAATCCACACTCTCTGTTATGGATAAATGGATTCTCTCAAAGCTTAATACCGCAGTGAAGCTTACCGATAGTTACCTTGCTTCGTATAAGGTGACAGAAGCGACACGAGTTCTTGAAAGCTTTGTTGATGAGCTCTCAAACTGGTACGTGCGCCGTAGCCGTGAGCGCTTCTGGGTAAAGGATATGCCTACGGATAAGGTGAATGCATATCTTACTCTTTATACCTGCCTTGTTACTATCTCTAAGATATCCGCTCCCCTGGTTCCTTTCATGACGGAGGAAATATACAGAAATCTTGTGTGCTCCGTTGATAAGGATGCACCTATATCCATTCATCTTTGCGATTATCCAGAGTTTGATGAGAGCTTGATAGATACAGAGCTTGAAGAAAACATGGAAGAGGTTGTCGATATAGTTGTTCTTGGTAGAGCATGCCGTAACGCTGCAAATATCAAGAATCGTCAGCCGGTTGCAAAAATGCACGTGCGCTCGGATAAAAAGCCCGCGGATAGCTTCATCTCCATAATAAGAGAGGAGCTTAACGTAAAAGAGGTTGAATTTACCGACAGCGTAAGAGAATTTACAACTTATTCCTTTAAGCCCCAGCTTCGCACAGTCGGACCTAAGTACGGCAAGTGCCTTGGCGCTATAAGAAATATGCTGGCTCTGCTGGACGGCAATTCGGCAATGGACGAAATTGAGAGAAACGGATTCTTGAAGCTCGATATACCCGGCTTTGACGTTCAACTCACCAAGGATGACCTTCTTATCGAAATGACTAAGAAAGAGGGCTTTGAATCTCTTTCAGACAAGGGAAAGACTGTTGTTATAGACAAAAATCTTACACCTGAGCTTGTCGAGGAAGGAAACGTGCGCGAGATTATCTCGAAGATACAGACAATGCGCAAGGATTCAGGTTTTGAGGTTATGGACCGTATACGTGTCGCATTTTCAGGCAATGAAAGCGTATATGCGATAGCAAAGAAGAATGCCGAGGAGATTATGGAGCAAACCCTTGCATCCGAGGTGAAAGAGGGAGTACTCATTCACTCTAAGGAATGGAATATCAATGGCGAAAAGGTAATCCTTTCCGTAGAAAAGATATAAAAACTGTAAAATAAAAATGAAGGTGAAGAAATGAAATTTTTTATTGACACTGCAAACACAGAACACATCAGAATTGCCGCAGAAATGGGAGTTATCTCCGGCGTAACGACAAACCCCTCGCTTATTGCTAAAGAGGGAAGAGATTTTATCGAAGTTGTAAAGGAAATCACTACTATTGTAGACGGTCCTATCAGCGCAGAAGTAATTTCTATGGAAGCTGATAAAATGGTTGAAGAGGCGGTAGCTCTTTATAAAAAAATCAACAACAAAAACCTCGTAATAAAAATCCCCATGTGTCAAGAGGGACTTAAGGCAACAAAGCGCCTTACAGAGCTTGGAATAAAGACTAATGTAACTCTTATATTCTCCGCTCCTCAGGCACTTATGGCTGCTCTTGCAGGTGCAACTTATGTAAGCCCGTTCCTCGGACGTCTTGACGATATAGGTCAAACAGGTATGAATCTTATTGAAGAAATAGTCGATATATTTGACGTGCAGGGAATAAAAACCGAGATTATCGCAGCTTCCATAAGAAATCCCATACACGTGAGCGAGGCAGCGCGTCTCGGATGCGACATCGCAACTATTCCTTACAACGTGCTTATGAGCATGCTTAACCATCCTCTTACAAAGAGCGGCATTGAGAGATTCCTTGCCGACTGGGCAACTGTTGAGGAAAAGGGTCATTCTAACTAATTTAATATAACAGAAAAAGCAGATTCAAAAGACGCATTGAAAAGAAGGAAGGGAGCTATTCCTTCTCTTGCATAAAGTCTTTTCTGTCTGCTTTTTTGTTTTGTCGCGCTAATAATGCTGAGATTAAAATTTGTCGGTGCCTTGACTGTCTGAAAACTCCACATTTCTTTTGTCAAATCTTTTATTAATCCGTAGGGGAGGGGAAATATGTTTACCTATCGGCAAACGTGATGCATTCGCAAAGCGAATATGATGCGCCTCGCTTATGCTCGCCGTGATGCAACCTCGTTTCCCTCGGTTATGATGTATTGCCGCACAGCGTCAATATGATGTGAACGCTTTCAATCACTTTGTAGGGGAGGGGGAAATATGTTTACCTATCGGCAAACGTGATGCATTCGCAAAGCGAATATGATGCGCCTCGCTTATGCTCGCCGTGATTCAACCTCGTTTCTCTCGGTTATGAAAGTCGGATCGTAGCCA
>JAZSJG010000085.1:0-2297 GCA_045534215.1 Eubacteriales bacterium | reverse complement strand
GGAAGAACCTCCATAGTAGCATTTGCAAGATCAGCGCTTACATAGTGAGTCTTGATTCCTGCTTTTTTGCAAAGCTCAAAATAATGAATAGAGGACTGAAGATTAGCCTTTCCGATACCGTCTATAGTAAGACCTACGGAATTTTCACCGGGATCAAAAACTCCGTCCTTGCCGGTACAGTCGTCCTTAAATTTGAGAAGAACGTTACCGTTTTCAAGAGAATATACGTCTTTGGTTTTTCCCTCGTAAAGTTTTTTCATAGCTTCAAAGCTCCTTTATTCATAAAAGTCTTACAACGGAATAATTTTAGCACATTTTTTTCAATTTGTATATAGCTTTTTCTAATTTTTTTAAAAATTATAAAATTTACCTTATTTTTACTTTTCTTCACACTTCTTTTTTGGTGAAATAAAGAAGTTGAAGCACTTATGAGCACCGGCGCTGTCAAGCAGAGCGTAAATCGGCATAGCAAGGGCTGTTATTATGATGTAGAAAGGTACCAAATACCATAGAAAAGGTATGCACGCCCCCGCATCATTAGCACCTACCCATGCATCAGGAGATAAAAACTTCGCTATTGGGAGAACCCATGAAAACTGCTCGGGAGGACCGTAGGTCCACGCAACGTTCATTAGATACAATTCATCATATATATTTCCACTCTTTGCGGGATGGAGTCCTATCAACATACATAGCGCATTGTTGGCGGTTATGACTGCGAGCATGAGGAAAACGTAAGAGCCAAGCCGTATAAAATCCTTAAATCGCGGCTTATATATTCCAAGCATGAGAGTCAAGGATGCTGTTACGAACAAAAACGAGTGACAAAAATGAAACCTGAAGAATTCCCAACTGAAAACACTGTCCCCGATATTCCAATAAGGAATAAGCAAAGCTATAATTCCTGCAGCGGACCCGACGCAGAATACAAGGTCTGAAAGCAGTCGGAATTCGAGAAAAAGCGCAACGGGCATAAATATTATCAAAAACGCACAGATGTTATATGCCGTGTTAAATAAATTAAAGCCGGAGCCATGAAATTGAGGGTAAATTATAAATTTAAAGACATGCTGGCACAAATTGATTAAAGACATGGAAAGAATGACGTTTTTCTGTATTTTTCGCGATTTCCCGCGCAATAAAAAATATAGACCAAGCAGCAAACCTACAGGCAATAGTGCCGATATTATATATGCAGGTGAGCCATAATCTATTATCATTGCCGTCCCTCCTCTCTCAAATTCATGTTTTTCTATATATTGTAGCACCATTTTAAGCGTCAAACAACATTTTTTTATGTTTTTTACACTTTTTTTGAAAAATACCCTCTTATATTTATTAACAAATTGTAAACATTTTGGACTTTGACATTTTTTTGGCAAATATATATGGAAATAAATATTTATATGTGATATAATATCGGTTGCGAATTTGTCTGTTTTGTATTTTTAAAAACACAATTGCGAATTTTGCCCAAACATTGCTAATAAATTTTTATATTTTGGAGGAAAAAACATGAGCAAGAAATACGTTTACTTGTTCTCAGAAGGTAACAAAGACATGCGCAACCTTCTTGGCGGTAAGGGCGCGAACCTTGCCGAAATGACTCACATCGGTCTTCCCGTTCCCCAGGGATTCACAATTTCGACCGAGGCCTGCACTCAGTACTATGAGGACGGCAAGCAGATCAATGATTCAATCATGGCGGAGATTATGGAAAACATCGAAAAGATGGAAAAAATCACCGGCAAGAAATTCGGAGATCTTGAAAATCCCCTTCTCGTTTCTGTTCGTTCCGGTGCCAGAGCTTCAATGCCGGGAATGATGGACACAATTCTTAACCTTGGTCTTAACGAGGAAGTTGTTGAGGTTATGGCTAAGAAGTCCGGTAACGAAAGATGGGCATACGACTGCTACAGAAGATTTATTCAGATGTACTCCGACGTTGTTATGGAGGTTGGAAAGAAATATTTCGAGCAGCTTATCGACAAAATGAAGGAAGAAAAGGGTGTAACTCAGGATATCGAGCTTACAGCCGCTGACCTTAAGGAGCTTGCAGAGCAGTTTAAGGCAGAATATAAGGCGAAGATTGGTACAGATTTCCCGAAGGATCCCAAGGAGCAGCTCCTTGGCGCTATCAAAGCCGTTTTCCGTTCTTGGGACAACCCCAGAGCAAACGTTTACAGACGTGACAACGATATACCTTATTCTTGGGGTACTGCCGTTAACGTTCAGATGATGGCATTCGGTAACCTTAACAACGAATCCGGTACAGGTGTTGCATTCACACGTGACCC
>JAZSJG010000094.1:0-10952 GCA_045534215.1 Eubacteriales bacterium | reverse complement strand
TTAGCGCGGAAACAATCCCTCAGCCGCCTTCGGCGTCAGCTCCCTTTTCACAAGGGAGCCTTTTTTAGTTCACCTATGCCTAATCAATTTTCCTGACAAGCACTGCATTTGTGGACACAAAGGCAGTGCTTCGTCTGTATTAACTAAAGACTACAACAAAATTACGGTTATTTTGCTATGCAAAAAGTTCGCACAAACCAAAGGCTCACTTGTGTAAAGGGAGCTGTCGACGAAGGCGGGTGAGGGATTGTTTCTGCGCTAAAACTAACTTTTACAATCCCTCCGTCACGCTAACGCGTGCCACCTCCCTTTACACAAGGGAGGCTTTTTTCTACCTCCCGGAAGGTAAGTAAAGAACTTTTGAAATGTCAATGTCAAAAGTGCCTTTGCGTTGCTTTGGGCAAAAATCTTGTTGTCTTTAATTCAGTCAGTAGTTGTCAAGAAAATCGACAAGTCATAGATGAACATAAAAAAAGCTCCCTTGTGTAAAGGGAGCTGTCAGCAAAGCTGACTGAGGGATTGTTCTACGAGGTGATCAATATACTCGCAAACGCCCCTAAAGTTTTTATGTATTTCTGTATTTGGTATTCTAATAACCGTCAACCCGTATTCTTCAAGGAAAGCCGTCCTTTCTTCATCGTATTGCTTTCCTTCTTCCGTATAATGTCCCGAGCCGTCAAGCTCTATGACGAGCTTTGCCTCTGCACAGTAAAAATCTGCAATATACCTTCCGAGAACCTTTTGCCGTGAAAAGCGAACGGGATAAGTGCGCAGAAAATCATACCAAAGATGCTTTTCTTCTTTGGTCATATTCTTTCGCAACATTTTTGCGGTTGGCACAATATCTTTATTGTGTTTTCTCTGCATTACAATCCCTCCGTCACGGCGTTGCCGTGCCACCTCCCTTTACACAAGGGAGGCTTTTAGCAATTAACGCACCTATGTTTTCCAGAAAATTGAAATTTGCTAAATGTTTTTAGCACAATATTTGTAGTGTTAATTTATATTTCTGCTAATCCCTTGATAATTGATTTTAGTTCAGGTGAAATATTATATAGAAAATAATCATTTATATTTTCTGTTTGCACAATATACTCGTCTAATTTATGGCTATAACTCAATGTATGGTAACCATTCATTAACATAGATTTCAAATCTTGTAAGTTAACTTTGTTACTGCAAACTCCCAAACTACTCAATTCACCTATGTCTATACTACCAAACAAAATATAAAATTTACAAAAATCAGGCGTGTTATCAAGTGATTTCCGAAACCCAATCAAATATCCTTTGGATTTGTCCAAATTATATCTATAGAATATTCCTGAATTACCGCTTCTTTTATAGCCATGCTGCGCTATTAACCGCGCAGAAAGTTCAACTATTTTCGCATAATACTCTTTTATGGTCACAGCTTCCGCAATCTTATTTTCACCCATCTCGCATCTGCCCATATTCCAACACCTCAATGCTATAAATTCTTATCATTCAGTTTTACATCATTTTTCGATTTTATTTAACAAACTTATATGACTTTACCACAACCATATTATAACACAGAAACCGCAGAAAATCAACCTGCGGTTTCTGCTTTTTCCGTCGGTAGGTAACGTACTCTCAAAAACTGTCCTTAAGAGTACGTCCCATTGGCGTGCGGATTTTTGTTTTTTGCTCTTGGCTCTCTGCTTTTTATTTGGCATAGGGAATTTTAAGTAATAAGTAATAGTGAAGAGTGAAGAGGTGAGGGTTCTTGGCATGATATTTTATTGATGCTTATGCATAAAATCTCTGCTGCGCAAATTTTGCCTTCCCTTCGCAGCGCCTTTAATATGATGCAAAAAGGAGAGCATTTTTCAAACATGTAATTTAATTTTGCAATCCGCTTGAATTATTAAAATATATGTGATACAATATTTAGTATACAAAATATTAACTGCGTCGAGGTGTTTTATGAAAAACTGTCCAAATTGTAACGGTCAAATCAGCGATACTGCAAAATTTTGCAAGCATTGCGGCACAAAAATAGAACAAAAGCCGGAGTTCATTTTTTGCGAAGAATGCGGAGCGAAGATAGAAGCGGATGCCCCCTTCTGTGAGGAGTGCGGTGCAAAGGTTGGAGGAGCTCAAGAGGAAGATCTTTGGGCAGATGCCAACAACGAGGAAAGCGCTGATCCTTGGGCAAGCTTTGCAGACTATCAGCAACCCGAAACTGTCATTGTTGAAAAATTAGTAGAGGTTGAAAAGCCGGTAAGTGTCCCTGTAGAGAAAGTTCCCGAAAAGAAGAACGATTTACAAAGAGGCCTTGATTTTTACAAGGCGGATGACTATAAGTCTGCTCTGGAATGCTTTTTAGCAGCTCCCGAGTCAAAAACCAGCGGTGAAATCCAGCATAAAATTGCATTTTGTTATTCAGAACTCAAGGACTATGAAAACACATACCTTTGGCTTAAAAAGTCATTAAGTGAAAAATACAGTAAAGCATATAACCTTATGGGATG
Source organism: Eubacteriales bacterium (assembly GCA_045534215.1). Classification (GTDB taxonomy): domain Bacteria; phylum Bacillota; class Clostridia; order Oscillospirales; family CAG-272; genus UBA1740. The sequence goes on along the minus strand of JAZSJG010000094.1, from coordinate 8,454 downwards.
GCTTTACGGTACAGGCAATTACTTCAAGCAGGACATGGTTGAAGCAGCAAAATGGTATGCAAAAGGAGCAAGAGTGGGTGAACGCGTTGCACAGTACAATTTGGCATGGTGCTACGATTACGGTAAAGGCGTAGAGTGCAACACAAACAAAGCGGCTAAATTATACAGGAAATCCGCAGAGCAAGGTTATTCTAAAGCTCAATACGCTCTTGGTTGGGACCATGCGCACGGTGTAGGCACATCATACAATCACACCCTTGCTGTTTTTTGGTATCAGAAGGCGGCAGAACAAAACAATTCTTTCGCACAATACGAGCTCGGTTGGCATTATGAAAACGGCAAGGGCTTAAAGAAAAACAAGGAAGAAGCTATAAGATGGTATAAAACAGCTGCTGAAAACGGCAATGAAAAAGCCAAAGAACGCCTTAAGCAGCTTGGCTATTGATTTAGCCGTCAGCCCCATGCATTTTGCAAAACAAGCGTTCAAAATCATAACTGAAACGAAGTCAAGGAGTGACAAATATGGCACAATTCACAAGCGAAAAAGAGTGTCGCCAGCGGTTTGACGAGCTTGGCAAAAAAATTTTGTCCTTTTGCGGAACAGATTCATTTAATAAGGTGTTGCAAAAGCTTTGCAGCATGTTTCCTGATTCGCTTTCGCTGAAAAACGGTACGCTTTATTACAAGGGAAAGCTACCTCGTCCCATACCTTTTAATGATGAAACTGTTTTTAATATAGAAAATCGGTGCGAAACAGATATAAAAACCGCTGTTTCAGCATTATTTGGTGCTCAAGGCAATACAGATAAATGCATGCGCGATATAGTGCTTGGATTTTTGACCCTTAAGACGATATATTTTGAAAAGGATAATCTGTGCAACGCTGTATTAAATAAAATTGCTGTTGAAAATGCGAGCACGAGCGTTCAAGAAGACCTGCCAATTCAAAAGGAATATATCAGCTTTGACAGTCTGAAAGAAAAAGACACAGAGAAGGAGTATTCCCTTTCAATCCCCTTTGGTGCTGCAGACGGACGAGTATTTTCTCTGAAATACCCGAGTGAATCTTCCGCATTATTTATCAGCGAATCAAGCAAGTTTGAAAGCTATAACAAGGCAAAATTTCATGCCTTTGCACACAGACTCGTATTTGGCTCTATGCTCTCATTCCCTGTCAATATGGTTGAGTTTGCCTTCATAGAAAGTCCGAAGGTTGACTTCAGTGCTCTTTCCGCAGTACAAAAAACCATCATTTCCTTTAAAGATAAATTCAAAAAAAACGCAGAAATGAACCAATATACCTATTGCGACATCGCGACACAACGTGATGATGCCTTTAATCTCCTTACAGATATTTCAGAGCTTTGTAACGAAAGGCAGACAATAATTATAGGTTGCCGCGCAAAAAACGGCATGCAATGCGAAACTATTGAGGATTATAACGAGGTTAATCCGAAGAACCCGTTAAGATACGTTGTTCTGGTAGTTCACGGTTACCCCGACCTTTGCTCTCAGGACGAGAGCTTAGAGCTGCTCAAGCGCATAATTAAAAAAGGCGGCGAAAGCGGTGTTTATACGATAGTTATTGGACAAAACACGCCTATACCTAAAGGTTTTGCAGGTGAAAGCGAAGAACTCAATTTTGCCGAACTTGAAATGGATGAACTCAAAATAGACGACAAAGCTGTTGCAAATTACAACGGCGCTGAGTTCAAGCTTGAGGAATTTATTCAGGATTTCAACACCACAGACGAGGACCTCAAGTATTTTGTCGAAAGACAAAAATCTGCTTCTCAGTACTATCTAAATGATATCTTGGAGGAGGAGTCCGACGGAAACTTCAACAAAATTATTTCTATTCCTCTTGGCGACTGTGACGGCAATACTTATACACTTGACACCTCTACGGGTTCGGGAGCTGCAGTTCCCTTCACCCTCGTACTCGGAAAAACCAATTCGGGTAAATCCGCATTTTTGCACTCAATTATTATGAGTGCTGCGACAAAATATCCTCCCGAGGAGGTTCAATTCCACCTTATTGACTTCAAAACGCAGGGTGGCTCTGCCGAATTTAAGGATTACGTAAAAATTCCCGGTGTAGATAACCTTTACATACCTCACATAAAATACATGTCTATGCAAAGCAGACCCGAGAATGCGCTGGACGTGTTAAAGTATATCAAATATCTGATGAATAAAAACAGTCAGATAGGTAAATTCCGCGAATACAACGAAAGACCCGAGGTAAAAAATAAAATCCTGCCTAAAATGCCTATGACATACGTCATTATAGATGAATATAAATGGCTTATTGAAGGCGGTGCGGACAACGTTGACAGTTCAATTAAAAAGAAGATAGCAAAGGACCTTAAATATATACTTATGACTGCACGCGCATTCGGCATAGGTCTTATATTCAGCGGTCAGACACAGGAGCTTGACAAAGCAACTCAGCTTTCGCAAATAGGCAACCGTATCGTGTTCGCAAACGACCCGGAAGTTTTCAGCGAACTCTTCTACAGCTGGCGCAGAGCTATGTATACACGATTCCCTAAGGGAGACGCAGTAAAAGGATATGCCTACGCCGCAGACGGACTCAACGGAACACCAAAATTTGTTCGAATGGCGTTCAGTGGCGACCCGAGCAGCCAGCGTATGCGTGATATGGCGAAGCACATACGCGAAAAATATAAGGACAGTGATACAACTCAGATTATTGCGGGTGTCATCGGAAGCGCGTCGCTTGAGTATGCTTATCCGAGCTGGCAAGAAACAATTGAAAGCACTATCAACGAGGAGAGGACTTCACGCATTTCCGACCCTGTTGCTTTGCGTGATTTTGAGCAAAGCGGCATGATAGAAGCGTACAAAGAGATGCGTCCTATTCCACTCGGCATTTCAAGCATGACCTTGCTGCCGGTCAACCTGGAATACTCACTCAGCGACAACAGCAAAAACTATTTTGCCTTTGCCGGTCAAAATGTCTTGCGCAGAATTGAACAAAACGCAACTATCGGCTTTATAAAGCAGACAAGTCAGCATAAAAACTCAAAGGTATATTTTTGCGTTACCGACAAAGAGGACTATAACGCTGCCCTTGGTGAAGTAAGTGAAAAATATCCGTTTATTAAAGACAGAATAGAGATTGTTTGCGGTGCTTATAACATTGCACAGCTTGTTGTAGACATTTCGAACAAGCTTGAAAATCGCGAGGGACAGCCCCCTCTTTACATCGTTATGCACGACGTTTCGTGGATGACATCAAGCGAGCTGTTTAAAATCAGCAAGGATAAGAAGCAAGAAAAAGCAATTACAAAGCCCACCGAAGAAAAGAAGCATTCTCGCAATGTCCTTAATCAGCTAGCAGAACTCAAGACAGGAATGCTTCCTGAGGAGCTTGAAGAAATGAAAGCTGCTTTCGGCTTGACCAGCGAAGCGGACCTTAACAATAAACTCATTGAGCTCTTCAATATTGATGAAGATGCCGCAGAAGAAGCGTTTGAAGAAGCTGAAATGCAACCGAAAAATGATGAGTCCTTCACCTTTGAAGACTTCAAATCTGCTTTTGCAAACCTTTATCTGTTCGGCAACCGCAACGAGATTTTCATGCTTGTTACAGCAAAGGATTACAACCGTGTCATAAAAGATGTTATTCTCGCAACAGAAAAGAATCCGGAAGATAAGAACATTCTTTTGGACTTTGCAATATATGCAAACAACACCGAAAAAGAAAGCCACAAAACCGGCATTGCCTCTGCGAATACCTGTCTTGTTATGCCTGCGGGTACGCAGATAAGAATGTACGATTATCTTGCAAAGGAATCAGAGAGCTGGTGGGAAAATCTCAAAAAAGAGCTTAAATGAGAAAGTTCCCTTGCATCTTTTGAAAATTCCACGGCACAATAATCAATTTATTTGTTGACAGATAAATAAGGAAAGGAAAACTTATGTCAGAATTTTTGCTTGAAGTAGATGTTATCAGAGCTCAAAGAAAAAGTATGCTGGACTCGCTTAAGAGAATGCAAGATGTAAACGAATCTCTTGCTGAAAGCGCAGCCGCATACAAAAATCGGATTACCGATATGGTTACAGACAAAACGGTGGCGATAACGCAAAAGGTCAGCGAAGAAATAGACGCCATCAAAGAAGAGGTAACAGACAAGCTCAATGTTCTTGAAGAAGCGGCGCAATGTGCGGAGGATATCGAAGCCGACGCCGCCAACTATAAGATATAAGGAGAATTATTATGGCAATAGATATAAAAGCAAAAACAGAAATGCTCGATAAAGTTGTCAGCGAATTTTCTGCCCAGCTTGAAGAATACATAAAAACAATGAACAAAGAAATCGGCTCAATTAATAATTCGATAAGCATCTTGGGTGAGGGTTGGCAAGGCAGCGATTACAGCTCCTTCTGTGACACCATGGGAGAGAGAATTGCAATAGTTAATGCGGAAATGGATAAATGTAAAAAGCTCAAGGAATGGTTGGATAACAAAGCCATGGAATACCGAAAGATGCTTGATATTCTCAGCAAAGCAGGCAAGAGATAAATACTATGGCAAAATCTAAAAGAATAGCGATATATCAATATTCAAACAGAATATCCGAAACGTCAGAAAACAAAAGCTTGTCCGATTTCCAATTTGAAAGCAGCAGTTGGAAAGATGCTACGGGACAAAAATATAATGACCTTACACAAAAAGAATGCGAGAAGTATTATCGCTCTATAGAAAAAGCTTGGGACGAAATCGTGAGCAAGGAACAGCCAAATCCCAACGAGGTTTTTTACGAATCCCAAAAGGTGAATATAGAAAGTTTGAGGGCAAAAGTAAATGTATGAAATTGATTGCAGCATCTGCGATATAAACGATTACATTGACAAGCTGTTTTCTAACGAGTATGAATTCAAAAAACATTTCAGTCCACCCGATAGCGGAGAGCTTGGCGAAATAAAAGAAATTTTCTATCAAAATCTGCAAACATTAAAAGATGTTGCAGACCGCTCAAAAACGCTCTTATACGAAGATATTTCTCTTGCATGGGAAGTACGCGACTACAACGAAAAGGTTATACAGCAATTAGAAATAAAGTTAGAGCAGCTGGAGCACCAAATAAGTCAGCAAGAGGCAAACGTTGCCGCTGCGCAGCGCAGTCTTGCCTCAGCAGAAAGAGCACAATCTAAAGTCAATGCTACCAGGACACCGAGCTTTCCCGACACAGAAGACGGACGCGCTGCAAAAAAGCGCTTTGAAAGAGAGCTTGCGAATTCAAAGGCGAGTGCTGCAAATGCAGTTCGCAGCGCAGAAAGCAGCGTCAGCAATGCGCAAAGCGCCTTGAAAAATCTTGAAACATCAAGACAAAATACGCGCATGACAATAAGACAAATTGAAGAAAATAATAGAATTTTGTTTGATTTTATCAACAAGGCAAATGCCAGAATAGGCGCAATAGATTCTTACGTCAAGCGTTGCGAATTCGAGCTTAGCAATATCAAATCCCGTCTTGAAAAGCTCAACCGCGATTTTGAAGCTCTACGGAGTAAATTTACAGAATATAAAAGGCGAGCTGAAAAAGCAAAGGACTACGTCCACTCCATCGGCGTCCATCTTTCAAGTGCGGCAGAAAGCCAATATGATGAGAGCAAGAAAATAAGCGTGTACTCCCACGACTATTTAACTGATATAGCTGCATCCCTCAGAAACGCTAAGAAAAGCATGGATGAGCTGAACGACACAATTGACAATATTGTTAAAAGGTTCGGTAACATAATGCAAGACGCGGTTACACGCGCAACCGTATCTTCTGTTGAGGGCTGCAACGAGAGAGTTGACAACGAAACAAGTGATTTTCCAAAAAAGGCAAATCACTTCCGCGAGGCAGCAGATTATCTTTATTTATATACTAACGTTTAGTAATACCTGCCATCAAAGCAGTGTTTATTACTGCATTCTTAGTGAGTGGCTAAGCTGCTTTATTGCAGCTTAGCCACTCTTTGTTATTTACAAAAACGACATCGGCTCTGCAAAAACGCGATTTTCAGCATGGTTAATGCTGTTTTTTAATTTCCATTGACATTTTTATAAAAATATGGTATACTGTAACCGCTACACAAACTACATATTTATTCTCAACAACGGGAAAATACTTTGGTAAAAAGTGTTTTCTCTCTTTTCTCATACCGTTGTTGAGAGTTTGTGTAGCAACATTCGAGAAGGAAGCATTTTTTCGGTGCATTCCTTCGGGGCTGCACTTTTTAATTTGGAGTATTTTTATGGTTGTTACATTTTTCGGGCACTCGGAGTACATAAGAAATGAGTTGGACGAACAGAGAGTAATGTCACTGTTATCGGAACTTATAGGAGTTAATCCCGTGAGCTTTTATCTTGGCGGATATGGAAACTTCGATGAATTTGCGCGCGGATGTGCCGTGAAGTATAAAGAAAATCATCCGGGCGCAACCACTATTCTCGTGACGCCTTACATTACACTTAATTACCAGAAAAACCATCTTGAATATCAAAAGCACAGATACGATTCCATTCTTTACCCCGAGCTCGAAAACGTGCCGCCAAAATTTGCTATAGCACAAAGAAACAAATGGATGGTTAAAAATGCTGATATCGTTATAGCATACGTAACTCACACTTGGGGCGGTGCTTACAAGGCATACAAGTACGCACAATCACTAAACAAGCACGTCATAAATATTGCAAAATATAAACAATAGATAGAAAAACAGACCTTTCGTCAAAAAAATGTAAAGGTCTGTTTTTAATTATTTTCGATTAACGGGTATGGGGTAAATCACGTTAATTTATCAAAAGCAAAAATTCCTGTACGGTTTTTCTTCAATGTATTTATCTATAAGCTTTTGAATGCCGAGAATGTCTGATTTTGAATTTAATATATCGATAAAATTAGTATGTGAGCCATCCAAGCAATAAAATTCTTTAAGATAATACTTAAAGTCGCATCTTTCGCTAATGCTTTTATCAGAGCAAAATTCATAAGATTTACCTACGGCAGAATCACCTGTTATAGCTGAATACAAGAAGAGCGCGGTTATGTACCCCGTAAGAATATTGGGATGGAAGCCGTCCTTTTCGGTTCTTGAAACGATAAAGCTCTCCTTATTATATTCAAAGCGAGCCCCCTCAGGTACTGCATTTCCAGATATTAAATCTGAAACGAGCGTTCCCCAATCTGCTATGATTACCCCCTTTTTCTCAAGCTCTTTATAATAATTAATAACATCGGGTAAGAAATATTTATAAGACGAATATCCATATGCCCCAAGATTACCAAGACATACGAACTTTACGTTAGGGTTGGCTTCTGTAAAGAATTTCATTATTCTCTCGAAGTCAGCATCAATATTCTTAGACGACTCTAATCCGCCGCCGGGAGATACAACAACGTAATCAAAATAACGGTCGGTCAGGTAATCTTCATGAATCTGTCCAAAGCACTCCTTTTTGTGTGCACAAGGAGCTCCGAATAGGTGAGCGAGTCCGTGACCACCAAATGTCCAGTTTGTAACACTCACGTCTATTCCTTCAGATTTACAAATCTGATAAAAATATCCCCTGTCGTTACTGCGTCGCTCTTGAGTTAACTCTGTAAGTGGAATACGAATAACCGCATTACCGTAAAACACATACGAATTGCCTATGAAAATGATTTTCTTTCCATTAAGTGCATTTTTATTCATAAAAACTCCATATCAAAAAGCGACAAACCCTCGCTTGTCGCTTTCGTTTCATAAATTATCTATTAAGTATAAGCTTTGTAAGCTCAACGGGGTCAACAATTTTTCCGTCCTTATAAACTCTCATATTTCCGGATGCGATTTCATCTATAAGGATAACTTCACCGTTATTGTATCCAAATTCGAACTTGATATCCCAAAGGTCAAGACCGATTGTCTTAAGGTCATCAGCTACAACCTTTGTGATTTTAAGGGTCTGCTCCTTCATGCTTTCGAACATTTCAACAGACATTACTCCAAGAGCTGCAAGTCCCTCTGCTGTTACAAGCGGATCTCCCTTTGCATCGTTTTTGAAGGTGCACTCAACGTATCCGCCATCAAGAACAGTTCCGTCAGCTATATACTCGCCATATCTGCGAATAAAGCTTCCTGTAGCAACAAGGCGGCAGATAACTTCAAGACCGTGTCCAAAGACTGTTGCAGGAAGCACCTCCATTGTTGCCTTTTCAAGATCGGCACTTACATAATGAGTCTTCACACCCGCTTTTTTAAGCATCTCAAAATAATATATAGAAGTTTCAAGGTTTGCTCTTCCTATTCCCTCTATAGTGAGGCCGACTGTATTTTCACCCGGATCGAACACTCCGTCTTTTCCTGTACAGTCATCCTTAAACTTAAGCATTACATTACCGTTTTCAAGAGAATATACGTCTTTGGTAAGTCGGATCGTAGCCATGTCGTTCT
>JAZSJG010000082.1:0-19006 GCA_045534215.1 Eubacteriales bacterium | reverse complement strand
CCTACGATAAGGGGCAAAATAAACGTCTCACTTTTACCCTGTAGTGTTGTATTGCTTTTTTCTTCCCCGAGAACTTCGGTGTGTAAAGTGTGCAAAGCTTTGTTGTTTTGCGGAAATTGCCGTTACTCTGTAGGGGAGGGGTTTTTCCCTCCCGTTTTGTTATTCTTACATTTTGGTATATTATTTTGTTATTGCTCGATAACTTCCTCTGACGTTGTTTCTCCGAAGTTCTCGCAATCTGTTATATCGGAGATGTCAGATATATATCCGGCAATACCGCCAACAGACATTTTTCCTTCGATTTTGCCGTAGTTAACAGAGGATAAAATCTTGTTAAAATTGTATCCGGCAATACCGCCAACGTCGCTGTCAGCCGTTACTTCTCCCCTGTTTTCACAGTCCTTAAGGGTACCGTTGTTGAAACCCGTGATACCGCCAACCTGTATTGTGCCTGAAATTTTGCCGAGGTTTTTGCACTCTGCGATGTCCGAAAGACTCGCTTCTCCGGCAATGCCGCCGATTTGCATTGAGGTGCCGCTTATTTCACCGAGGTTTTCGCAAGCGGAAATTGACGAGAATGTGGAAGCAATTCCACAAATACCGCTGATATACGAGTCACCCGATACAGAACCGCTGTTTTTGCAGGCGGTTACCTTTGCACTCGAAAGATGACCGATGATGCCGCCAATATAGGAGTTACCTGTTATTTTGCCGGAGTTCTCGCAACCGCGAACATCAAATTCGCACTTTCCGGCAATGCCGCCAACATTCCTTGCTCCGCTTATATCTGCCGCGTTTTTCGAGTTATAAACAGAAGCGGTTGCGTGTCCGACAATTCCACCAATATCGGATGATTTCTTATCGGCATCTTTAATCTCGCCTTCATTCAGACAGTCATAAATGCTACCGCCTTCGCCGACAATGCCGCCTATTGAATTAGCGACAGAACCGACACCAAAGCTTATTTTGCCGAAATTTTTACAATCGTAAATCTCAGAGCCATATCCCGCAATGCCTCCGATTGATTTTCCCTCGGAAGCATCTATAAGATATATCTCTCCTCTGTTTTCACAGCCGAAGATATACTCTCCGTTACCTAAAATTCCGCCGATAGCCGCACCCGTGCCGCTTATTTTGCCGAAATTTTTGCAATTATATATATGGTTTCCGGCGGAAACTATGCCGCCGACACCTGTTTGTGCTGTGACTGATGCATGGTTATCGCAGCTGTAAATATATGTTCCGTAGCCCACGATACCGCCCGCTGCGCTCGTGCTTGTGACAGGCGCATAGTTTATGGCTTTTTCAATTTTGCTGTTACTGTCGGAATATCCTGCGATTCCACCGACAAACGCCGTTCCTATGCCGACGTTTTCTCCATATACCGAACAGGTTGAATCTGCGTTGCAATTTATTATAACACCGCACTCAACGTATGCGGTGACAAGTCCTGCGTACAGGTTAAATCTCGCGGACGTACTGTTGAGGAAAACATTGATTTTGGAATTTTTAATGCCGAGATTTTGCACGACCCCGGCGACGCTTGAGAATAATCCTGCGTAAACGTGCTCGCCTTTTTTGGAAAGCTCGACCGACATATTGCTTACGGTGTGTCCGTTTCCGTTGAAAACTCCGACAAGCGAAACGCCCTCCCACATAAGACCGGAAAGATCAATGTTATCGGTTAATTCATAATAATAGCCGTCTTTTAAGTCAAGCAAATCGGCAGCCGAGCTGACGAGCTTTGCCTCGTCCGAGACCACCTCAAAGCAACGGCAAGTGAGCGCAGGTAAATCAAGCTCCTTTGACACGTACTCATTGCTGTATACTATACGTGTTAAGTCAAAGGTGTTGCTTCCCCCTTGAAGCGAGATGGGAATTAAGCATCTTTGTTCATCAAGCATCTGTACCGACTCGTGTTCCGTGCCGGAGATTGTGACCTTGTCTACTTTGTAGCCGGTTGGGTTGTCAATAGTAATAAGCAGGAAGACATTGTCTGAAGGGAATGCCCAGCTTATATTTTCATAATTCGCGTTAACAAGTGAAGCTTCTTCAACGTCGATTTTTCCGTTTACGTAAACCGTATCACAAAGGGCAAAATCGGGAGTTATATTGAAAAATTCTCCATCCTTTGCGGCTTTTATACGCTCCGCCTTTATCTCTGTTTCCCTTGCTCCGAATTTGTCATCACATATAACCTCAAGAAGAATTGATGAGGATGAGGACGATGGAGCTACGTCATAGGAAAAACCGTTTATTTCCACTGAAATGGGGACTAGTCCCGAGGGGTTGTTGAGTCCTATTCTAAGGTAAAGAGTTTCACCGTAGGAAACGAACCCGTCGTTAAGGACCGACAGTGATGTAAACGCTATTGACGGCGGGGTTTTTATTTTCTTCTCTGAAATTTTCGTGATAGCTCCGAGTCCGTTCTTTAAGTCAAATGTATAGGTTATTCTTACCGTGTATTCGGAATAACTTTCGAGTCCCTCGAAGGATATTTTTTTATCTTCGTTTTCGGCAACAAAGCTTTCTGCAAGATAAAGCTCGATTTTGTAATCCGTGAGAACTGTTCCCATGTCTGTAACTGAAAGATTTGCGTTTATTGAGCTTTCGGTAAGGGTTGGCTCTGAAATTTCAAAGATTGGCTCAGGTATTGCTTTTGTCGCGAATTCAAACGTAACGCTTTCGCTGATATTACTGTCCGTGTATTCGGCAAAAAGGGTGTATTTTGTGTCGGAAAACAACCCCGTGATGCTTCTTTCTGAAGCTTCAAGCTCGGATACAAGCTCTCCCGAGGCGGAATAAAGCTTAAGAGAGGAGAGGACCTTGTCAGAAATAATTTCATTAAAGAGAATCTCAAAGCTTACTCCGTTTTCACTTGGCTGAACAGCATCAAAAAGAATAACGTAGTCGGTGGTAAGAACACCGTTTGTAAGCATGTGGATTTTTAATCCCTCTCCCGAGAGGTCGTCATAAAAGCCACCGATTACGTATTGATAATCGGTATTCGAGGAAAGACCCGAAAATAAAACCTCGTTTTCACCGCTCGCTATATCCTGTGAGCCGATAAGGTTTTCTCCCGTTTCGTCATAAAGAAGCACTTTCATTATGCCGTTTGAAAATTCTACGAGACCGTCGTTGTCGGAAAGTGTTATTTTAAGCTTAAGAGAGTCCTTTCCTTTTGTCACAGAGTCAAGAGAAGCCGTGATTTGATTTTCCGCTTTGATTGCCGCTCTAACGGTTTTCTCTCCGTCCATTCGGACATCCTTTATTTCTGTACCGTCGACGTATTTTATTGCATCAATGGTATATTCCTTTATTCCCGATTCCATTCCTACGTTATATTTAAGGATAAGAGTTTCCATATCCGAGCCGTCCTCAAACATATAGCTTGAGTAAACCGAGCCGTTAAGGGTAAAGGAAAGAATTTCGAAATTGTCGGGGTTATTTATATGTATGTGTATGTATATGTCCTCGCCGGGAGTCGCGTAATAAATTTCCTTTGTTGAGCCGAGGACTTCGAGGTATGATTCGCTTACCTCTTCCGTTACACCCTCAAGAGCATCATCCTCGTCAAGAGGGGGCACGTCGCTTTCTTCACCGGCTCCTTCCTCGTTTTTAATATCGGAGCTTGAAAGTGGGATTGCATATCCGGGGGTGTGCAAGCTTTTTGAGCTTGAACTAATGCTCATTCCTTGATATACAGGCACAGTTTTGCCGCATGAACAAAATAGAAGCGCCGATATGAGAAGAATAGAGAGAAGAATAAATAATTTTACAAGCTTTTTCATAAAACCTCCGTTATTTAAGAGAAGGATTGTGGAGCATTGGCTGTGTTGTCGCTGATATAAACCGAGTCCGAAAAGCCGCCCGATACCGAAACATCGTATCTTACGTAGTTTAAGTGAGTATAAATCCCTTCGAGCACAAAGGTCTGCTCTCCGCAGCAAAACTGTTCGTCAAGTACAATCTCGACTAAAAGCGTTGCTGCTGTGTCGGAGGTTTTTGCCACTACGTTATAAACCTTTCCGGAAATAAGAAACGCATAAATTTCTGCTTTGCTCGGGTTGCTTACAGACACGCTGATAGAAATTTTGTCTCCAAGACGTGTGTTTTCTGAATTTTTTATTTCAAAGGAAATCGGCTCTACTATAGGAGAGGTTTTTATTTCCTTTTCGGCAGTAATTATTTTTTCTCCCGAGCCGTCACACAAATCGTACGTTACGTCCAGCACTATTTTGTATGCGGAGTAGGAGTCAAGGGAATCAAAATCCGCTTTTCCGTCTATCCTCTCAGAGATTAAAATGCCGTTTTTGTAAATAGATGCTTTTGTTGAAAGTATAACATTGTCGGGGTCTGATACCGTATATTCCGCACTTGCTGTTCCCGCATCGAGCTTAATGTCGGTGATTTTAATCACGGGTGTTTCTTTTTTAAGCGTTCTTGCCCTGATTTTTATACTGCCGCTTTCATTTTCTTTGGAGTACTGTGCCAAAATGGTGTACTCGCTGTCCGAAAGCAAGGCGTCAAAGCGGCACAAATCGGAAGATTCCTTCACAAACTCGCCGCCAAGGTAAAGCAAAACCTTATCGACAGAGCCGCTTGCGGCTTCGTTCCACAGGAAATCAAAAGAAATGGAGTCCTTGGTTATTTCTATATTGTCAAACAGCACGTCTGACTCTGTGTAAAAGGCAACCGACGAGAGAATGTTTAAGTCGAAGCCCTCGCCCGAAAGGTCGTCGTAAAAGCCGATAAGCGCGCATTGATAAAGAGTGTTTTTTTGGAGTCCGTCAAACGAAAGTGTGCTTTCACCGAGAGGGACATTCTTTTGTGTAACTATTTTTTCTCCGTCATAAATTACAGCTTTGATACCATCCCCGAAGAACGAAAGAAGATTAAATGGGTCTTGTAGATTTACCGAAAAGCTTGACACGGTTGTACCGATATCCGATATTTGAAGCTCTCCCGAAAGCACCGCCTTCGAATAGACTCCCGCGCACACGGTTCTTTCTGCGTCCATTCGGACATCCTTTATTTCGGTGCCGTCAACATATTTTACCGCGTCAACTGTGTATTCTTTTATCCCTCCCTCTTTTCCAACGTTGTACTTAAGGATAAGGGTTTCCATATCCGAGCCGTCCTCAAACATATAGCTTGAGTAAACTGAGCCGTTAAGGGTAAAGGAAAGAATTTCAAAATTGTCGGGGTTCTCTATATGTATATTGATATATATATCCTCTCCGGGTGCGGCATAATATATCTTTTTTTCTTTAGCGGTGCTTTCAACCGAATCTTTTATTGCATCGCAAAGGGAATTCCCATCCTCCGTCTTTCCGAAGGGGTTTTCTATGTCAAGCGAATCGTTTCTGCCCTCGTAATCGCCGATGATATTTGGGACATCGGTTCCATCTCTTTTGGCATCCGATAAAAGAACGGCTGATTTTGAAGCAACGGCAGTGTTGTCGCTTATGCTGATTCCACGGTAAATCGGAGCCGTTTTTCCATCGTTCGTGCAAGAGGAAAGCAGTGATACCGCAGCTGAAATAAGTACTGTAATGAGTAATGATTTTATTAATCCCTTTTCTTTCATATTTCCCCCTTGAAGCTAACGGGCGAGTCCGAGCTTGTTTATAAAAGAAGTATATCATATATATTTTATAAAATCAAGTAAAAAAGGTGTGCTTTTGCGCAAAGTGAGCAGTTGGTAAAAAAAAGAAAATAAAGCTTTGCAAATAGCATTGACAAAAAAGGAAACAGGGTGTATAATGTAAGGGTAAAACGACTCTTGCGCGACTGACGGAAAAGCGGAAATAACCGCAAAGAAGTGCAAGGGAATATGCCGACCGTCTGGGCAGTTCAGGAGTACGTGCTTCTGGGTTGCCTTTTTTGATTTTATGACAAAGGAGACAAAAATGGAACATATTAATTGGAACGGATTCCGCACAGGAGTGTGGCAGAACGAAATAAACGTGCGAGATTTTATCCTTGCGAACTATAAAGAATATAAGGAGAATGCCGACTTTCTTGCAAAGGCGACGGAAAGAACGTCCAACATTATGGAAAAGGTGAACGTCCTTTTTAAGCTTGAAAGGCAGCTCGGCGGAGTTCTCGACATAGATACGGACACAGTAAGCTCTCTTACAAATTACGCTCCCGGATATGTTGACAAGGAGAACGAAATTATTGTCGGATTGCAAACCAACCGTCCGCTTAAAAGAGGTGTCAATCCCTTTGGCGGAATGAGAATGTGCCGTCAGGCGTGCGAGGCATACGGATACAAGCTCGGAAGCAAGGTTGAAGAGGAATTTAAATTCCGAACAACGCACAATGACGGTGTTTTCAGAGCGTATACCGAGGAAATGAGAAAGGCGCGTAAGTGCCACGTTATCACAGGACTTCCCGATGCATATGGAAGAGGCAGAATAATAGGCGATTACAGACGAGTCGCCCTCTACGGCGTTGACCGTCTTATCGAGGAAAAGAAAAAGGACAAGGCGAATCTTGAAAAAGAAATTTTCAATACCGAAACAATACGCCTTGAAGAAGAGCTTTACCGCCAGATTGCTTTCCTTGGATATCTTAAGGAAATGGCAGCGATGTACGGCTGCAATATAAGCGAGCCCGCAGCTAATGCGAAAGAGGCGATTCAGTGGACGTACTTTGCTTACCTTGGTGCAATAAAGGAGCAAAACGGCGCGGCAATGTCGCTCGGAAGAGTTTCTACCTTCTTTGATATATACATCGAGAGGGATATTGAGAGAGGACTTTTGACAGAGGAGGGCGCGCAGGAGCTCATAGATGATTTTGTTATCAAGCTCCGTCTTGCACGTCACCTTCGCACACCCGAATACAACGAGCTTTTTGGCGGAGACCCGATGTGGATAACCGAAGCTGTTGGTGGCATGGCAGAGGACGGAAGAACACTTGTTACCAAAAGTAGCTTCCGAATTCTTAACACGCTATACACCCTAGGCCCATCTCCTGAGCCAAATCTAACGGTTTTGTGGTCTAAGAATTTGCCTACGGCTTTTAAAAGATTTTGCGCAAAGGTGTCGGCTGATACCGATTCAATTCAATACGAAAATGATGATATAATGCGCCCGATATACGGTGACGATTACGCCATTGCCTGCTGTGTTTCTGCAATGAAGCTTGGAAAGCAGATGCAATTCTTTGGCGCAAGATGCAATCTTGCAAAGCTTCTGCTCATCGCAATCAATGGCGGATACGACACGACAAGCGGCATGGAAATAGGCCCTAAAATGTCCCCAATTTCCTCGGACAAGCTCGATTTTGACGAGGTTATGGAAAGATATAATACTTATATTGAGTGGCTTAGCCGTCTTTACGTAAATACTATGAACGTAATCCACTATATGCACGACAAATACGCATATGAAAAAATACAAATGGCTCTTCACGATACAAAAGTTGAGCGTCTTATGGCGTTTGGCGTTGCGGGGCTTTCGGTCGTTGCAGACTCGCTCAGTGCTATTAAATATGCGAACGTGCGTCCGATAAGAAACGACAGCGGTTATATCGTTGATTTTGAAACCGTGGGAGATTTTCCCAAGTATGGAAATGATGACGACAGAGTCGACTTTATAGCAAGAGATTTGACTCATAAGGTAATAGAAGAATTGAGAAAGACCCCCGCTTACAGAAATGCGGTGCACACGCTCTCGGTCCTTACCATAACCTCTAACGTTATGTACGGAAAACACACGGGTGCTACTCCCGACGGCAGACGCGCATGTGCGCCCTTCGCTCCCGGAGCAAATCCCATGCATAACAGGGAAGAAAACGGAGCGCTTGCCTCTCTTAATTCGGTTGCAAAAATCAGTTATGATGACTGCCGTGACGGTGTTTCCAACACGTTTTCTATTTCGCCTGAGGCGCTCGGCAGAACAGAGGAGGAGAGAATTTCCAATCTGGTTGGAATTCTCGACGGATATTTTGCAAAAAGAGCGCATCATATAAACGTTAACGTTTTGAACAGGGAGACTCTTTTGAAGGCATACGAAAACCCGGAGGATTATCCTAATCTTACAATCAGAGTTTCAGGATATGCAGTTAACTTCAACAAGCTCTCAAGAGAACAGCAAAGGGAGGTTATAAACAGAACCTTCCATACGTCATTATGATTAAGGACGTTTTGTTAGGCAGAGTCCATTCAATACAAAGTCTTGGTACGGTGGACGGCCCTGGGATAAGATACGTCGTGTTCCTTTACGGATGTAATCTTAAGTGCGGCTGCTGTCATAATCCCGACACAAGAATGGGCGGGGAATATATCGAGTATACGGCTCCCGAAATTATTAAAAAAGCTAAGAGATTTCGCGAATATTTCGCTAAAGACGGTGGAATAACCATATCGGGAGGAGAACCGCTTTTGCAGACAAGCTTTGCTACACAGGTGTTTTCTCTTGCCAAAAAAGAGGGGATTAATACTTGTCTTGATACGTCGGGCAGCATCTTAAATGACGATGTAAAAGAGCTTTTACGTTACACGGATACCGTCTTGCTTGACATAAAGTATACAAATGACTCTCTTTACCGGGAGCACGCAGGGTGCTCTCTTCAAGCACCGATTGAATTCCTTTCCTATCTTAATGAAAGGAAAATAAATACGATTGTGCGCCAGGTTATAATCCCGACGCTTAACAACAATGAAGAAAACATTATAAAGCTTGCACAAATTGCAAGAGAACACGAGTGCGTAGTCGGAGTTGAGCTTTTGCCCTTCAGAAAAATTTGCGAAATGAAGTATGAAAAGCTTGGCATAAGATTTCCTCACGGGCATCTGCCCGAGCCGACGGCAGAGGAAATGGCACACTTGAATAAAATACTTGCGCATGAGCTTTCCAAAGCTTGATAAACAGACATAAATCCATGAAAGCGGTGGCTAAGAAAGCAACAGCTTTCCGAAAAGGAGGGGGCGAAAATGGCTGACGTAGAAACAACTGAAAATGAAAAAATGCCCGAAGAGAACGATTCGAGCAGCAAAAAAGGAAAAAAGAGAGCTTTGGCGATAACCTCGACAGTCCTTTTGGTTTTGGGAAACGCTATATTCTTCTTTCTCTTGTGGCTTATTGACAGATACGATAATCCCACCGTTGACCAGCTTTTGTTTATGGTTAAATCATCAGCAGAGGGCACAAATTCCGGACTTGTAGGCGGAGCGATTTTGTTCATCGGAGGATTTGTAATTCTCGCTTGTGCTCTTGAGGCGTTAATGTATCTTCTTGCTTCGGGCAGACTCGGAAGAGCTCTTAGGGCGAAGTCGTATAAAAGATATTCAAACGGTAGGGCGTGTGCGTTTTTGAAGAAAATTCACTTGCCGCTGGCATCGGTGCTGCTCTTCGTTTCGCTTCTTGTATTTACTCTGCGCCTTGATGTTTTTGCTTACGTTAGTGCATCTGTGACAAAATCCGATTTTATTGAGGATAATTACGTTTCGCCAAATGATGTTTCTCTTAGTTTTCCCGAGGAAAAGCGCAACCTGATTTATATTGTTCTTGAATCTATGGAAAACACCTTCTCCGATACAGCAGCGGGAGGAGCTATAAAAGAAAACTATATGCCCGAGCTTACAGCTCTTGCCGAGGAAAATGTGAGTTTTAGCTCAAACGAGGGGATTGGCGGTGCTCTTTCATTTTACGGAACCACGTGGACAGCAGCGGCACTTGCCGCACATACATCGGGGGTTACGGTTAAGGTATCCCTTTTCCAAGAAAAGTTCGGAGAGGAAAATTCCTTTCTTCCGGGACTTGTAACCATTGGTGATATACTTGAAAAAGAGGGATATAATCAGACTGTGCTTTTTGGCTCTGATGCGAGGTTCGCTTGCCGTGACTACTACTTTACCGACCACGGAAATTATAACATAGTTGACACCGTGTCGCTTAAATCAGAAGGAAGATTACCTTATGATTATAACGAGTGGTGGGGCTTTGAGGACGAAAAGCTCTTTGCCTTTGCGAAGGAAGAGATACTCAAGCTTGCAGCACAGGACAAGCCCTTTAATTTTACAATGCTTACAGCTGACACGCATTTTCCTGACGGATATCTCTGCCGCCTTTGCGATGATGAGTATGAAGAGCAGTATGCTAATGTTATACGCTGCTCCTCAAGACAGCTAAGCGCGTTCGTGGATTGGATAAAGGAACAGGATTTTTATGAAAACACGACGATTGTTCTTGCCGCCGACCATTTAACCATGGATTCCGAATTCCTTGCGGACTGCGACAAGAATTATACAAGAACGCTTTATAACTGCTTCATAAACTCAGCAATAGAGCCAAGTAATACGAAAAATCGCGAATTCGGAGTTTTCGATATGTTTCCGACAACTCTTTCTGCCATGGGAGTAAAGATAGAGGGGGACCGTCTGGGTCTTGGAACGGATTTGTTCTCCGAGGAAAAGACATTAACCGAGAAATTCGGCTATAATAAATTTAATTACGAAATGCTCAAAAAGTCTGAGTATTACGACCAGAATTTCTTTG
The DNA here is from genome assembly GCA_045534215.1 of Eubacteriales bacterium. Taxonomy (GTDB): domain Bacteria; phylum Bacillota; class Clostridia; order Oscillospirales; family CAG-272; genus UBA1740. The sequence goes on along the minus strand of JAZSJG010000082.1, from coordinate 8,498 downwards.
AAAACGAGGAAAAATGAGTTGTTCTTAAGGACTTGATATAAAAATAATAAAGCGAGGGAGTATCGAAGAGTGCTTTTTGCCCTCGCTTTTGTTGTCCATTAGGATTTGTTGGCAATATATAATTAAGGAAAGAAACTAAATAACCCCCGACCTTCATTTTTGAAAATCGGGGGTTTTCTGTCGGCTGTAGTATAAGAGCCGAATGTAAGCTTTTTATAATGAGAAATAAGGGAAGAAAATCAGAAGCGAGTTAGAAGCTCCTCTTTCTTTTTCTTAAATTCCTCCTCGGTTAAGAGCCCTTCCTTGTAAAGATTGTGAAGCTCTCTTATGGAATCTGCGGTTTTTGCCGCAGGGCTTGCCGTAAATACGGCTCTTATGGGTGTCGGTTCCTTCGTCTTTGCCTCTTCGCGCCAAAGCTCACATTTTCTTGCAAGCTTCTTGAATATTATGCCGTTTCTGTAAAGAATGAGAAGTGTTGCTCCTACAAAAAGGATTATACTCATAAACTGCGAGGGTGAAATAGCTATTCCCGTTGCACCGCGGCTGTCACCGCGCCAGAACTCAAGAATAAATCTGAAAGTTCCGTATACGAAGCAGTATATCTCTATATTGTAGTTTTTGAGCTTCTTGTAAAATACAATCATAACTACGAAAAGAAGTATTTCAAAAACCGCTTCGATAAGCTGTGTAGGAAGCACGGGAAGACTCGGGTAAAGCTTCGTTACAACCGTTTCTCCAAGGTCGTTAACGGTTTCGTTTACTATGATATCTGCTTCGGGTGCGTTAAAGTTGGGATATTGCTTTCCCGCAAGACTTCCTGCAGGGAAAGAAACACCGAGCCAGCTGTCTGTTCTGGCACCGTAGCAGCAGCCGCCAAAGAAGCAGCCGAGGCGTCCGAATGCATGAGCGATAACTAAGCCGGGCAGAAGAGAGGAGAAGCGGTTTACCGCATTGCCTTTTTCCTTAGGTACTAAAATGTGTATAAGGTATACCGTTGCCGGAATAACTCCGATTACACCGCCAAGCCAAGTGATTCCTCCCACGACAATCTCTCCTCTTTCAATTGAATGAAAGATTGAGTTGAATATAAGAGCGGAAAGACCTAGAACGAGAAAACCAAGAATGGATACGAAAATCATTCTGTTGGCGGTTATTCTGTCAAGCTTTTCCTTTTTTTCAACGAAAACCTTGAAATAAATAAGGAAAGCCACAGCACCAACGGCAACCATAAGTGAGTACATGGGAATGTGAAGACCTAGCAAGTGAAAATGTGGATACATAAGCTTCCTCCGATTACTTCGCGTAGTCTACTGTTCTGCTTTCTCTTATCACGCTGACTTTAATTTGACCGGGATAATCAAGCTCGTTTTCAATCTTCTTTGCAATATCTCTTGCAAGAATTTTCATCTTATCGTCGTCGATTACCTCTGGCTTAACCATAATGCGAACCTCACGGCCTGCCTGAATTGCAAATGTCTTGTCTACGCCGTTGAAGTCTGCGGCAACCTCCTCAAGCTTCTGTAAGCGTTTGATGTAATTTTCAACGTCCTCGCGGCGAGCACCGGGTCTTGCAGCGCTGATAGCATCTGCCGCCTGAATGATAAAGTCGAGAACCGATTGCGGCTCAACGTCGTTGTGGTGAGATTCGATTGCATGAATAACCTCTTTGTTTTCGCGGTACTTCGTTGCAATTTCAACACCCAGCTGAATGTGTGAGCCCTCTGCTTCTGCTGTCATTGCTTTGCCTATGTCGTGAAGAAGTCCGGCTCTCTTTGCAAGCGTTACGTCCGCTCCAAGTTCGTCTGCAATTACTCCTGCAAGCATGGAAACCTCAATGGAGTGGCGCAAAGCGTTTTGGCCGTAAGAGGTACGGTATTTCATTCTGCCAAGCAGTTTAATAATTTCAGGGTGAAGTCCGTGTACACCCGTTTCAAATATTGCTTTTTCGCCCGCTTGCTTGATTGAAAGCTCAACGTCGCGCTTTGCCTTTTCAACCATTTCTTCAATGCGTGCGGGATGTATTCTGCCGTCGCTGACAAGCTTTTCAAGTGCAATTCTTGCAATCTCACGGCGTACGGGGTCAAATCCCGAAACGGTGATAACGTCGGGCGTGTCGTCGATTATAAGCTCAACACCCGTAAGATTTTCAATAGTGCGGATATTTCTACCCTCGCGACCGATAATTCTACCCTTCATTTCGTCACTCGGGATAGGAACGACCGATATGGCAATTTCGCTAACATGGTCGGATGCGAAGCGTTGAATTGCAAGGGAGAGAATGTCCTTTGCCTTTAAGTCTGCTTCCTCCTTGAATTTCTCCTCGTAGTGTGCGATTTTCAATGCGGTTTCGTGCTGCATTTCGCTGTCGAGCTTAGCAACGAGCTCCGCTTTTGCCTCCTCTTTTGACAAGCCTGCCGTTTTTTCAAGAACGGCAATTTGCTGGTTGAGGAGTGCGTTTACCTTTTCCTTTGTTGCATTTGCTTCCGCATGCTTCTCTTGAAGCAGCGCTTCCTTTTTCTCAAGTGCTTCAAGCTTTGCATCGAGAGTTTCCTCCTTCTGCGTAACTCTTCGCTCAAGACGTGAAACCTCCTTGCGACGCTCTTTTACGTCAAAGTCGGCTTCCTTTTTCATTTGGAATATTTCTTCTTTTGCCGATATTATGGACTCTTTCTTTGCGCTTTCCGCATTTTTAATAGCATCTTCAAGAATACGGCGTGCCTGTTCCTCGGCAGAGCCGATTTTTCTTTCCGCTGAAATCTTGCGAGCTATGAAACCGACAAGAGCGCCAACAACAAGTCCTGAGGCAATTCCAATAATCAAAGCTAATACAGGGTTCATTTTACACCTCCTTCTGATTACATTTTTACAGTAACCTATATCGTGAATTTGTTTAACTTTGTTTAATATGATTAAAAATAACCATACAGACTATATTATACAGTATTTTTTTATTAAAGTCAAGAGCTTAAAGACGGTTAAGAAATTTCTAAAATGTAAAGATTTTTCTGTTGATATTTTTTTGAAGGCGAGTGCGCAAAATAGAAGGAGAAAAACACGCGTCTTTCAAAATCATGAGATTTCAACAGCCGGTTCGTATAAGATGTATGCAATAAAAATATACGCACTTTAGCACTCTAATTGCCAAACAGCTAAATGTTAACAAAAAATTCATAAAAAATAATAACTAAACTATTGACACATGGGAAAAAATCGAGTATATTATAAGTGTCAATGTTAGCACTCTCGACTATCAAGTGCTAAAATCCGACAAAAAAGAGGTGAGCTTTTGGAAGATTCAAGACTTTCTCCGAGAAAAAAGCAGATACTGAAAGCCATAGTCGATGCTCATATCAACCACGGAGAGCCGGTCGGCTCTAAATTTCTTGCAAAGGATGAGCTTTTTTCCTGTTCTCCCGCAACGATAAGAAATGAGATGGCAGAGCTTGAAAATATGGGATATCTTGTTCAGCCGCATACCTCGGCGGGAAGAATCCCGTCTGAGCTTGGATACAGGTATTATGTAGATTCTCTTGTTAATCAGTATAATGAAACTAAAACAGAGATTGACGAAATTAACGCACGTTTGCGCTATAAGCTGACGGAGATGGACGAAATTCTCTCCGAGGCATCCCGCCTTGCCGCATCCTTTACCGATTACACGGGTATCGCCTTTAAGGAGGGGGCAGCGGATATAAGAATTCTTCGCTTTGACAGCGTTTACCTTTCCCCTAAGGACTTCCTTCTTGTTATGGTGTTCTCGGGCGAGACGGTTAAGGCAAAGCAGATACACCTCTCCTTCTCAATTAAACCGGAGGACTTAAGGCGATTTACAGAGGCGGCAAACATATATCTGACCAACACTGCAAGCGACCGAATAACAATGCCTATCATAATTAAGCTCGAGGCGCTGATGGGTACTGCGAGCGGCATGGTACATCCGGCGGTTAAGGTTGTTTATGAAACGATGAACGAGCTTGATTCGGCAGATATAAAACTTGACGGAATAAATAAGCTCCTAAAATATCCCGAGTATTCAAACACCGAGAAGCTTCGCGACCTGCTCGGAGTGCTTGAGGAAAAGGATAAGCTGCTCGATGTTATATCATCAAGAGTCGGAAATGATGACGGAATAAGCGTCTATATGGGCACGGAGAATGAAGACGACGCAATGAAGGACACCACAATGATATTTAAGAGTATAAATATCGGAGGCAAAAGAGTTGCGGTCGGAGTCATAGGTCCAAGAAGAATGAATTACTCTAAAGTAATAGGAATGATAAACCAGCTTGCGCTGGGAATAGACAGAATGTTCGCCGACGAAAAGCCGAGGTTGCTTGACAACGGTGAAAAACAAAACCCTGAAAGGTAAAACCGATGGAAGATAAGAATATCAACACAGAAGAGAATTTTCAAAGCACCGATTCTGAGGTAAAAGAAAACACAGCATCGGCAAAAAAGCACTCAAAGAAGGACGTTAAAGCGCTTGTGGCAGAAATCGAGGAGCTTAAGGCGCAAATTAAAGAGAAGGATGACAGATTCTTAAGAATGGCGGCAGAGTATGACAACTTCAGACGCCGCTCCAGAGAGGAAAAGGAAGCTACCTACGATATATCAATGGCTGAAACGGTAGCAGAAATTTTGCCGATTATAGACAATCTTGAAAGAGCCGAGCAGTTTGACGATGCCGAAAAGGTTAAAGAGGGACTTGTTATGATAATGAAGTCTGCTCATGCGGCACTTGCTAAGCTGGGAATCGAAGAGGTTGGCAAGGTCGGAGAAAAATTCGACCCGAAGCTTCATAACGCGGTTTTGCATGTCGAGGATGAGAATCTTGGAGAAAACGAAATAGTAGAAGTGTTCCAAAAGGGATATAAAAAGGGTGCAAAAATCATAAGATTTGCAATGGTTAAAACAACAAATTAATTTGAATAAAAATATATACAATATTCGGAGGAAAAAATAATGGGAAAAATTATTGGTATTGATTTAGGAACAACAAATTCCTGCGTTGCGGTTTTCGAGGGCGGTGAGCCCATCGTTATAACAAACCCCGAGGGAGCAAGAACAACTCCTTCTGTAGTAGCGTTTACTAAAACCGGTGAAAGACTTGTAGGTCAGGTTGCAAAGCGTCAGGCGGTTACAAACCCAGACAGAACTGTAAGCTCCATAAAAAGAGACATGGGTAGCGATACAAAGGTTTCTATCGACGGGAAAAATTACACGCCCCAGGAGATATCCGCAATGATTTTGCAGAAGCTTAAGGCAGATGCAGAGGCATATCTCGGAACAAAGGTTACAGATGCTGTAATTACTGTTCCTGCATATTTCACCGACTCTCAGCGTCAGGCAACCAAGGATGCAGGTAAAATTGCAGGACTTGAGGTTAAGAGAATTATAAACGAGCCCACCGCGGCAGCTCTCGCTTACGGTATGGATAAGGAAGAGTCCCAGAAGATAATGGTATTCGACCTTGGAGGAGGAACATTCGACGTTTCCTTGCTCGATATATCAGACGGAGTTTTCGAGGTTCTTGCAACAGCAGGAAACAACCGTCTTGGCGGTGATGACTTCGACGACAGAATCGTAAAATGGATGGCTGAAACCTTTGCAAAGGAAAACGGCGGTATTGATTTGCGCAAGGACAAAATGGCTCATCAGCGTCTTAAGGATGCTGCGGAAAAGGCAAAAATCGAGCTTTCGGGCGTGATGTCCAGCTCTATCTCCCTTCCTTTCATTACTGCTGACGCAAGCGGTCCTAAGCACTTTGAAGCAACCCTTACAAGAGCAAAGTTTGACGAGCTTACACGCGACCTCGTTGAAGCAACAATGGAGCCCACAAGAAAGGTTCTTCGCGATGCAGGACTTTCCGTCTCTGACGTGTCTAAGATTTTGCTTGTAGGCGGTTCTACAAGAATTCCCGCAGTTCAGGAAGCGGTTAAGAAGTTCACAGGAAAAGAACCCTTTAAGGGTATCAACCCCGATGAATGTGTAGCTATCGGTGCTGCAATTCAGGGCGGTGTTCTCGGCGGCGACGTTAAGGACGTTCTTCTTCTCGACGTAACACCTCTCTCTCTCGGTATTGAAACACTTGGCGGAGTATTTAACAAGATAATCGAGCGTAATACTACAATACCCGTAAAGAAGAGCCAGGTTTATTCGACAGCCGCTGACGGCCAGACGTCTGTTGAAATCCACGTTCTTCAGGGCGAGCGTGAAATGGCAGCAGGAAACGCAACTCTTGGCAGATTTATTCTTGACGGAATACCTGCAGCTCCCAGAGGAGTTCCTCAGATTGAGGTTACCTTTGATATAGACGCAAACGGTATCGTTAACGTAACAGCTTGCGACAAGGGCACAGGCAAGGAACAGCATATTACCATCACATCTTCGACAAATATGTCTAAGGAAGATATTGAAAAGGCAGTTCGCGAGGCAGAGAAGTTTGCAGAAGAGGATAAAAAGCAAAAGGAAGCTGTTGAGGTTAAAAACCACGCAGAAAACATGATTTTCCAGACAGAAAAGAGCATGACGGAGCTCGGAGAAAAAATTACCGAGGATGACAAAGCTCCCGTAAATGAGGCAATAGCAAAGCTTAAGGAAACAATTTCCGGTGGCAACACGGAGCAGATTAAAGCCGATACAGAAGCTCTCCAGAAGGCATTCTATCCCATCGCAGAGAAAATCTACAAGGAAGAAGCTGCAAAGCAGAATGCAGAGCAGGGCGCAGAGCAGGGAACTGACCAAAACGGAAATTACTACGGTGCTGATTTCGAGGATAAGACTTAATTCGGTTTTACACCCGACAATGTGTCGCTAAAAAAGGATGCGGGCGAAATTATCGCCCGCGTTCTTTCCGCTGTGTAGTAAATAAAATTCAAAAAAATGCAAATAAATGCTTACATTCTAAAGGTATAATGGATATATGGCAGATAAAAGAGATTATTATGAGGTGCTGGGCATTGCCAAAGGCGCATCTAAAGACGATATAAAGAAAGCATACAGAGCACTTGCCAAAAAATATCATCCCGATATGAACCCCGGAAACAAAGAAGCCGAGGCGAAATTTAAAGAGGTTAACGAAGCATACGACGTTCTTTCGGACGACGATAAGAAGGCGAGGTATGACCAATTCGGACACGCAGCGTTTGACCCTTCTTCAGGCGGAGGCAGCGGATTCGGCGGTTTTGGCGGATTCGGCGGCGCTGATTTTGATTTCGGAGATATTTTCTCTTCATTCTTCGGCGGTGGTGGCTCTTCGCGACAGAGCCGTAATATGCCCCAAGACGGTGATGATGTTATGGCAAAGGTTACTATAACCTTTGACGAAGCAGTGTTCGGGTGCAAGAAGGAAATAAGCTTTGCAAGGGTCGAGGAATGCTCTGACTGTAACGCAACAGGCGCACAAAAGGGAACTAAGCCGGAAACCTGTTCTGTTTGTAGAGGAACGGGCAGAGTTACCGTTCAACAGCAGACGATGCTTGGTTATATGCAAACTCAGCGCTCTTGTTCGGAGTGCCGGGGTACAGGTAAAATAATCAAGACTCCGTGTAAAAACTGTAACGGTAAAGGATATATCAGAGTTAATAAAAAGATTGAGGTTTCGATTCCTGCCGGCATTGATTCTATGCAACGCATAGTTTTGCGCGGACAGGGCTCTGCCGGCAGAAACGGCGGCTCTGCGGGCGACCTCATAATCGAGGTAAGAGTAAGGGAGCACAAGTTCTTTACAAGACAGCGCAACAACATCTTTTGCGAAGTGCCAATAAGCTTCACTGAAGCGGCTCTCGGTGCAGAAATAGACATCCCTGTCCTCGGCGGTAAGAACGAAAAGTACCAGATTCCCGAGGGTACGCAGACCTCAACAACCTTTACACTAAAGGGACGCGGAATACCGGACATAAACACGAAGCGCAAGGGCGACCTTATAATCAACGTTGTGGTTGAAACACCCAAAAACCTTACCTCTGAGCAGAAGAAGCTGCTTATTGAATTTTCAAAATCCCTTAAAGAAAATAACACGGGTAAGAAGCAAAGCTTTTTCAAGAAGATATTTAACAAGTGATATAAGCTTGTAAAACCAAAAGAATTTATTTTTTGAAGAGAATGATTCGGCGTCAAAAACCGAGTTGTTCTCTTTTTTTTGTTTGCAGTATCTTTTTCTGGAGAATGAAGATTATATTACAGTAGTGTTTTTCCTTGAATTTTCGACACATTGTTAGGGGAGAAGGTGCTTGACCGGGGCAAATGTGTTTGTTAACGGAGTGAATGTGAAGCATCGCGGTTAGCAGAAGCTGTGTTGTCGGGCGTAAAATTCCAAATTGTTTGTAGGGGAGGGGCCTTTCCCTCCCGTTGCGTTCTTCTTACATTTTCTGAAAGCTTGTATTTTGCCTTTGTTTTTCGGGAGGGGAAATCTATCCCCTATGGAAAGGTGCGTCGAGGGCTGCTGAAATTGAAGCGGTATCGTGGATTTGCGGGAGGGGCGACCCCTCCCCTACGGG
>JAZSJG010000060.1:0-3702 GCA_045534215.1 Eubacteriales bacterium | reverse complement strand
CAAAAGGAAATTTGTTGAACTAAATAACATATACATTCTGATAGGAGCAAGGTTGAAATATACCTTGCCCATTTTTATTTTTCAATGAACATTCATAGAAAATGAATATAAGACTCAGTTATACGCACCAATACTTATCTTGTACAGAGACTTTTACAACACTAAACGACCACATAAGAAACTGCAATACAAGACTCCAGGACAGAAGAAGGAGGAATATGCCTTGAAATTAGCGGATTTATAAGACACGTGTAGATAGACTGAGGGGTTCGAAAAGGTTTGTTTTTCAATCTTCTAATTGCCGAATTTGAGTTTTTCTGTTTTTAGTCCAGCTGGCAAAAAGAAAATGCGACCTCGAAAAGCCGCATAAATACTGGGTTTTATAATAAAAACACCATTGAGTATGAACTTGAGGGTTCAGATTTCAATGGTGTCTTTATATGGCGGAGAAGGAGAGATTTGAACTCTCGCGCCGGTAAACCCGGCCTACACCCTTAGCAGGGGCGCCTCTTCGACCTCTTGAGTACTTCTCCAAAAGAACAGGCCGTCGTTTAGTAACCTGCCGAATTATTATATCAAGTTTTTCCGTGTTTGTCAATACCTTTTCCAAAAATAAGGGTAGTATTATTGCAAAGGATTATCAAAAGGAATTTCATTTAGAAACATCGGCAAAAGAATTGAAAAACGTACAATAGGCGATAGCTTTGAAAATCTTCCAAATCTACCGCCATGTTGTATTGCAAAGCTTTTGCGTATTTGCAACATGAATATTAAGTTTAAAAGAGATTATCTCTTCCCATATAAAGATCTGCCTTTTCCTCTTCACTCAAATCGTCTATATCAAGTCCTTTGCTCATCGCAGTCCATGCCCTATTTGGTGGAGGCGGAAAAATTTCCGGCTCAATGACAGGCACGTTAATACCTGGAGTGTTCACACCCGGAACTGCAGGCATAATCGAATTGCGTTCTTCCGGAATGTGTTTTGCATTACTTGGCTTCTTATTCTTTTCCATAGCAGCCATCCTTTCTTATTTGGTTAGCTTTACATTTCCCAAAAAAGCAAAAAATATACAGAAGGCGTATACTTGAAAAAAATAACGACTTGTGTTAATATATACGTATAAAATGAGCAGGAGCCCTCATGTATGCTTTACAAAAATTTAAGCGAATACCTAAGAAATCAGTATGGAAAAAGACTAAAGAAAATATGTATAGACGCCGGATTCGGATGTCCGAACAGAGATGGAAAATGCGGCACGGGTGGTTGTATATACTGCGGAGAGCGCGGTGCGGGAGAGCATATTTCCAATCATGAGAGCAGCATAAGAGAACAGGTCGAAAAAACTCTTATATCGGCAAAAGCGGATGACTTGTTTATCGCATATTTCCAAAATTTCACGAACACATATGCCTCATGTGAAGTTTTGAAGCAAAAGTACGATGCGGCTCTTTTTGATAAACGTATAAAGGTTCTGTCCATAGGAACGCGTCCCGACTGCATTGATGAAGATGTGGCAAAGCTTTTATCTGAATACGCGAAAGAAAGAGAGGTTTGGGTGGAGCTTGGACTTCAAACCTCCAATGATAATACGGCAAACATAATAAACCGCGGGTATAAAACGGCTGTCTTCGAAAAGGCAGTTGATATATTACACTCATACAATATAAAAGTTGTTGCTCATATGATTATAGGTTTACCGTCAGAAACTAAAGAAGATACTACAAAAACAGCGCGTTACATATCTCGAATGAAAGTTTTTGGCATTAAGATACACTCTATATACGTTATGAAGGGTACAAAGCTTTCCGAAATGTTCTTCAAAAATCTTTACACGCCACCCTCTCTTACCGAATATGCGGAGTGCGCAGCCGAAGCAATCGCTAATATCAGTCCGAATATTGTAATACACAGAATCACCGGTGACTGCCCGAAGGAATTACTTATTTCTCCGATATGGAACAGCGATAAAAATGAAATTATCAATGCCGTCAACTCGGCTCTTAAAAGCCGCGGATACACTCAGGGGTGCTTAGCAAAATAAACTCGAAAACATAAAAAGCCCGATTTCATTTCGAAATCGGGCTTTTCTTTTAATAATCAGCCAAAATATTTGACCATAGATTTGAACATTTTAATATCATATTCACCTACGACATTTTTGTAAAGACCGGCACCGATTCTTTCGGAGTGACCCATCTTTCCAAACACTCTTCCGTCGGGAGACGTTATTCCCTCTATAGCGAGTGTTGAGCCGTTGGGATTGAATGCGATATCATAGGTAGCATTACCGTCAAGATCAACATACTGTGTTGCTATCTGTCCGTTTGCTATAAGTGAACGAATTACATCATCGCTTGCAAGGAATTTTCCTTCACCGTGGGAAATCGGAACGTTGTAGATATCTCCTACGTTACATTCTGCAAGCCATGGTGACATGTTGGATGCAACTCTTGTTCTTACAATTTTCGACTGGTGGCGTGCTATATTGTTAAATGTAAGAGTAGGACATGAGCTATCGGTATCTATAATTTTACCGTATGGAACAAGTCCGAGCTTTACAAGTGCCTGGAAGCCGTTGCAAATTCCGCACATAAGACCGTCTCTTTTTTCAAGGAGCTCTGTAACAGCTGCCTTCACCTGTGCACCTCTGAAGAATGCTGTAATGAATTTCGCAGAGCCGTCGGGCTCATCACCGCCTGAGAATCCGCCGGGTATGAAAATAACCTGTGAATTATCAACCTTCTTTGCAAACTCTTCAGCGCTTCTCTTAACGCCATCGGCTGTAAGGTTATTAATAACGAATATTTCGGGCTCAGCACCTGCATCTCTTACTGCCTTTGCGGAATCGTATTCACAGTTAGTTCCGGGGAATAAGGGAATAAGAACTCTCGGTTTTGCGCACTTAATTGTGGGTGCTTTATGTTTCTTTGCATAATACGAAACCGTTTCCGGCTTATCCTTTACCGAAGGAATGTTACACGGGTATACCGATTCAAGCTTATTTTCATAAGCATCTACGATAGCCGAAAGGTCGACCTTTTCTTCGCCGTAGGAATATACCTTCTTATCAGTTACACGTCCTACGAGTGTTCCTATTTCCTCGTCAGAAGCCATCTCGAGAATGAAAGAGCCGTAATTATAACCGAATATATCGTCAAGGGAAAGATTCTTGTCAAAATCAAAACCGTATCCGTTACCGAGTGACATCTTCATTACCGCTTCACATACACCGCCTATTGTGGGGGTATATGCCGCCAGAACCTTGCCACCGCGCATAAGTGAAGTAACCTCATTGAACAGTTCGAGAAGTGACTGTGCTTTGGGTAATCCGTTCTTGTCGTATTCCGGCTTAAGAATTACTACCTTTGAGCCAGATTTTTTGAATTCTGGAGAAATAACGGCATCGGTCTTATCCGTTGTAACAGCAAAGGAAATCAGGGTAGGTGGAACATCAAGTTTTTCAAAGCTTCCGCTCATGGAGTCCTTACCGCCTATTGCGGCAACTCCGAGCTCCATCTGTGCTTTGAATGCACCGAGGAGTGCAGCGAGGGGCTTGCCCCATCTTTTTGAATCCTTAAGTGGCTTTTCGAAATACTCTTGGAAAGTAAGATATACGTCTTTGTACTCAGCACCTGTTGCTACAAGCTTTGCTACAGATTCAACTACCGCAAGGTATGCGCCGTGGTAAGGGCTCAAGTCGG
>JAZSJG010000110.1:0-10099 GCA_045534215.1 Eubacteriales bacterium | reverse complement strand
CGATGCTCGCACTTAAGGGTTTTCATATTCTCCGCTAAGAACAGCACCCGTATACCGAAGCTCTTTTGAAGTTGCTGGTGCCGGTAGTCGGGGTCGAACCGACACGGTATTGCTACCTTCGGATTTTGAGTCCGACGCGTCTGCCAATTCCACCATACCGGCATAATTTTTTGTAACTTCGCCGTCAATTATAACATACCGAACAGAAAAAATCAATAGATTTTAACAAAAAGTTTTTTATACCGTACAAAAAAAGTCCTTTTGCCGTATTGTAATTTTATAAATAATATTGTATAATTTATATGTATGCATACGTGAGGGGGGGATAATCTTGCAGGACGGTTTGTTTTTTGAAAATGAAGTTACAGTATCTAATCTTAAGCTGATTGCTAAAGAACAATCGAAGCTTGAAGAGAAAAGAATATGCGAGATTTCTGAGCTTGCTTATGCAGCAGCCCAAACCGCAAAACAGATGCTGCACGAAGGATACACTGTATATGAGGTATTATCCCTTATATCCGAAGGGGTTTTCACTTTTCACGAAGAACCGCACGAAGCTCGACTTGTAGAAAATACTTCAAAGCTGTTTGAATATATTCGGCTTACTAATATTTACGATAAGGTTATCTTTTCAGAGCTTTTTGTAAAAAAACTGAGAGATTTTGGCTTTGAAATAAGGGAAGAGGATTTTCTTTTCTCGAAAAAAGGCAATGAAAGTATCACCTACGTTAAAAATTCTCTTGCCGATGAGGCATATGATGTTTTTACTCAGGATTTTTCGGACCCGAGAGTGAAATATTCAAGAACTCTTAAGGAAGCCGTTAGGGCCGTTACCTCGGACGAGGTTGAGTATTGCCTTCTTCCTCTTGAGGAAAGAGGCGGCTCAAGAATTTCGGCAACCGCTGAGTTGATTTTTTTCGATGACCTTAAAATAAATTCGGTGACTCCAGTTTTTGGATTTGAAGGACTTGCTGAAATGAAATACGCGCTTGTATCAAAGCATTTTACAATACCCGAATTCGCTGATGGCGACGACAGATATCTGGAAATAAGACTGCGTGTTGACTCATCATTGTCACTTTCCGAAATATTTTTGGCAGCGGATACTCTTGGAGCAACGATATACCGGGTCAACGGTGTTGATTTTTCTTCGGAGGAGGGACCTGTTCCTCACTATTCGGTGGTCTTGAAAAGTGATAAATCGGATTTTTGCAATATGATTGTTTTCTTAACTCTTTTCGCCGGTGCATATACTCCGGTGGGAATTTATAAAAATCTTGAATGACGTACAAAAAGGAGATACATATTATGAAAAAGCATATTGAGTATAAGACTAAGGGTACTTGCTCGCGAATGGTTATAATAGATGTTGAGGACGGTGTTATAACCGATTGTAGCTTCGTTGCGGGGTGTCCCGGCAACACTATGGGGGTTGCCTCGCTTGTGAAAGGCATGAAGGTAGACGAGGCAATTGCCAAGCTTAAAGGAATTAAGTGTGGGGCAAAATCTACGTCCTGTCCCGACCAGCTTGCAACAGCGCTTATTGAGGCGATGGAAAACTAAAAAAAATAAACGGTGCGAAGAGGTTATTATGAAAAATTATAATTATGAATATCAAAGATGGCTGAGTTTTGAAGGTCTTAGTGCTTCCGAAAAAGAAGAGCTTTTATCAATTGCCAACAATGAAGAACTTAAAGAGCTTCGTTTTTCTCTTCCGATGGGCTTCGGTACAGCAGGATTGCGCTCCACAATGTACATGGGCATAGGATGTATGAATCGCTTTACGGTAGCGCAGACCACGCGCGGAATCGCAGCTCTTGTCAAAAAGGTTGGAGCAGAGAATCGCGGTGTTGCTATCGCATACGATTCACGTAATAATTCAGAGCTGTTTGCCCGTGTGAGTGCCTCTGTACTTGCAGGAGCAGGTATTAAGACCTATATATTTGACGGAATAAGACCTACTCCCGAGCTTTCATTTGCAGTTCGCGAGCTTAAAACTGTTGCCGGAATAAATATCACAGCTTCTCACAACCCAAAGGAATATAACGGCTACAAGGCGTATTGGGAGGACGGTGCACAAATTGCTCCGGAGCAGGCGGATATAGTTTCTTCCGAAAGGGAAAAATTTGACGTCCTTGACATGAGCGGTCTTATTGATTTCGATATGGGCGTAAAAATGGGACTTATAACAGTCCTTGGCGAAGATTTTGATGAAAAATATCTTTCCGCTGTTATTAAGACGGCAATAAATCCCGATGCTGTAAAAGATGTTGCCGATTCTCTGAAGGTGGTTTATACCCCCTTGCACGGTGCAGGATATAAGCTTGTGCCCAAGGTGTTTGAAAGAATAGGTCTTAAGCATCTTTATACCGTAAATGAGCAAATGACTCCTAACGGAGATTTCCCGACTGTTAATAAGCCGAATCCGGAATATGCTGATGTTTTTACTTTAGGTATTAAGATTGCCGACGACGTCGGTTCGGATTTGATTATAGCTACTGACCCTGATTCAGACAGAGTCGGTGTTATGACAAGGACTGAGGACGGAAGCTTTAAGACTATTTCCGGTAATCAAATGGGGGCACTTCTACTTGACTACGTTGTAAGGCAAAGACGTCTTCAGGGCACACTCTCTGACAATGCATTTTGCGTAAAGAGTATTGTTTCTACCGATATGGCTTACGGAATTGCGGAAAAGCAGGGAATAAAGCTTCACGACGTGTTGACGGGCTTCAAATTTATCGGTGAAGTAATTAAAAACTATGAGAAGGACGGCAAGGAGAACGATTTTCTTATAGGATTTGAGGAAAGCTACGGATATTTGTTCGGCTCTTATGCAAGAGATAAGGATGCTGGCGGTGCAGCTATGATGATTCTTGAGATGACAGCTTTCTATAAAAAACAGGGAATGACTTTGTCAGATGCTCTTGATAATCTTTACGAAACATACGGATATTACACTGAAAGAATGATTGACATATATATGGAGGGGCTTGACGGTATAGAGAAGCGCAAGAGAATGATGGCTTCGCTTCGCGCAAATCCTCCGAAAAAATTCGGTCTTTCAGCTGTAAAAACCGTAGGAGATTACAAAAGCGGTGTTATACAAAATCTTTTTAGCGGTGAACAAACACCTACGTATCAGCCGTCATCGGATGTTTTGTATTATACTCTTGAGTCCGGTGATAAAATAATTGTACGCCCATCGGGTACAGAACCAAAAATTAAAATTTATATACTAATTCACTCTGAAACTCTTCCCGAGCTTAACGCAAAGGCGGAGCAGTATATGAAAGAGGCAAAGCTTCTGGCAGAAGTATAAAATCCGAAAGGAAAACAAAAGTGACTGAAAAGCAAAAGCATATCAGAAATTTCTCAATAATAGCCCATATTGACCATGGTAAATCAACACTTGCAGACCGTCTTCTTGAAAAAACCAGTACAGTTTCGGTAAGAGAGATGGAAGAGCAGGTTCTTGATAACATGGACCTTGAGAAAGAAAGAGGCATAACCATCAAGGCGCGCGCTGTAAAGCTTAATTACAGAGCCAAGGATGGGGAGCTCTATGAATTTAATTTAATAGATACTCCGGGTCATGTAGACTTTGGATATGAGGTATCCCGTTCATTAAAAGCGTGTGAGGGCGCACTTCTTGTGGTTGATTCAACTCAGGGCGTTGAGGCGCAGACGCTCGCTAACGCGTATCTTGCAATAGATAATGACCTCGAAATTTTGCCTGTAATTAATAAAATCGACCTTGCATCCTCGGATATTGAGGGAACAAGGAGGGAAATTGAGGACGTAATAGGTATTCCCGCAGAGGATTCCCCGGCAATTTCCGCCAAAAACGGATTGAACATTGAAGACGTTCTTGAGAAAATAATAACACATATTCCCGCACCGTCAGGAAATGCAGAAGAGCCCCTCAAGGCATTGATTTTCGATTCGCATTATGACCCTTATTTAGGCGTCGTAGTTTATATAAGAGTTTTTGACGGAGAGGTTAAAACCGGGGATAAGATAAAGCTTATGGCGGCAGGTACTGTTTTTGAGGTCGTAGAGGTTGGAACTATGCAGCCGTTTGGACTTTCGAAAAGTGAAAAGCTTTCCGCAGGTGAGGTTGGATATATAACGGCTTCTATAAAAACTGTAGGCGATACAAGAGTCGGAGATACAATAACTCATGCCGAGAACGGCGCAAAAGAGGCGCTTCCCGGCTTCCGCGATGTTCATCCGATGGTATATTCCGGAATATATCCTGCTGACGGAGCAAGGTATGGCGATTTGCGTGATGCACTTGAAAAATTGCGTCTTAATGATGCCTCGTTGGTTTATGAGCCGGAAACCTCTGTAGCGCTCGGATTCGGATTCAGATGCGGATTCTTGGGACTTCTTCATATGGAGATAATAGAAGAACGCCTTGAAAGAGAATTTAATCTTGACCTTATCACTACCGCTCCCTCTGTTATTTACAAAGTAGAGCTTCGTGGCGGTGAAACGGTTATGATTGACAATCCATCAAAATTCCCAACCGCCGATGAAATACAGATGGCGTATGAGCCGATAATGAAAGCATCGGTTATTACTCCTACGGAGTATATTGGCGGAATTATGGATTTGTGTCAGGACAGACGCGGCGTTTTCGTTGATATGAAGTATATAGATACGGAGAGAGCAGAGCTTCACTACGAGCTTCCGTTAAATGAAATTATATATGACTTTTTCGATGCACTGAAGAGTCGTTCCAAAGGATATGCTTCTCTTGACTATGAGCTGAAGGGTTATAAGCAGTCAAAGCTTGTTAAACTTGATTTTATGCTTAACGGTGAAATTGTTGATGCACTTTCTTTCATAGTCTTTGAGGACCGCGCGTATGCAAGGGCGAGAAAGATAGCGGAAAAGCTTAAAGAAAATATTCCGCGACAGCTCTTTGAAATTCCGATACAGGCAACCATCGGCTCTAAGATAATTGCAAGAGAAACCGTAAAGGCGATGCGTAAAGACGTTCTTGCAAAATGCTACGGTGGCGATATAACAAGAAAGAAAAAGCTGCTTGAAAAGCAAAAAGAGGGCAAAAAGAAGATGCGTAAGCTTGGTAGCGTAGAGGTAACGCCCGAGGCATTTATGGCAGTTTTACGGCTGAATGATGAGAGCTGATACTGTAGGGCTTTACGTGCACGTTCCGTTTTGCGTAAGAAAATGCAATTATTGTGATTTCTGCTCTTATGACTCTTTGGCTGAAAAGACGAGAGATGACTATATACAAGTGCTTGTGAAAGAAATTGAGAGCTATAAAGCTGTTCCGAAAATTTCGCTGGACACAATATTTTTCGGGGGCGGGACTCCCTCGCTGCTTACGCCGGATGAATTCGAACGTATTATGTGTGCCATATCCGAGAGCTTCGAAATTTTGCCTAAGTGTGAAATTACACTTGAAGTAAATCCGAGAACGCTTTCTCGAAAAGCACTTTCCGTCTATAAAAGGTACAACGTTAACAGAATAAGCATTGGGTTACAATCAATACACGAAAATGAACAGAAAATACTTGGCAGAATACATAACTTTGAGGATTTTGACAAGGCGTACAAACTTGTTTCAGAAGTCGGGATTACCAATATTTCCGTTGATGTAATGTATGCTATTCCAAGTCAAACACCCGAGAGCTTTATGGATACGCTAAAGAAGGTTGTAAGCTATTCTCCCACTCATATCTCGGCATATTCCCTAATTCTTGAGCAGGGCACAAAGCTTTACGATAATAGGGAATCCTTGAATTTGCCGAGTGAAGATGAAGAGATTCTTATGTATCGCACAGCGTGTGATTTTCTTCGGGAGTCTGGGTATTCTCATTATGAAATCTCTAATTATGCAAAAGATGGATTTCAGTCGCGCCATAATCTTAAATATTGGAATTTAGAGTCATATATAGGAGTCGGCGTTTCCGCTCACTCATTTTTCGCTGGCAGAAGATATTCGAATCCTGCTATTATTAAAGAATATTTAGAGAAAAATTTGAAAGAATATACCACA
This sequence comes from Eubacteriales bacterium, assembly GCA_045534215.1. GTDB lineage: Bacteria > Bacillota > Clostridia > Oscillospirales > CAG-272 > UBA1740. The sequence goes on along the minus strand of JAZSJG010000110.1, from coordinate 4,068 downwards.
GAGTCGGAAATGACACCTCAGCTTTTGGCATATGAATATGTTATGCTGGGGTTAAGACTTTCTTCCGGTATATCCCTATCAAGATATAAACAGATGTCGGGCAAAGACCTTTTATCAGGCAAAGAAACGTTTGTATTCAACTGTTTATCAGAAAATTTAATTGAGATTTCTTCTGACAAAATGTATCTTACGGAAAAAGGTTTTTACTTAAGTAACAGTATCTTAACAGAACTTATATAAAATTCTATTGACTTTTTGGCTTCTCGGTTATACAATATAATTAGAGAACAAAGATTGGAGAGCTACTATGAATAACGATATTGAAAAGACTAATGAACTTGACGATTTTGAAGAAGCGCCCATATTTACACTTACAGATGAGGAAACTGGTGAAGAAAAGGATTTCCTTTTGCTTGCGCGCGGAAAAATCGAAGAACAGCTTTATTTCGCTCTTGAGCCGGTTGACGAAGAGAGTGATGAGTACGTAATTCTTAGGGTCTTTGAGGATGGAGAAGATATAATTCTTGAAAGCGTAGATGATGATGATGAATTCGAGCGCGTTGAGGATTATTTCAGCGATCTTTTCTTTAATGAGGATGCAGATTACGACGCTTAATTTAGAATTTACCTACCTGCGTGGTGCGTGATATTGTGATATTTGGACCTACACACAAAAATAGGGAACTCGGACTTCTGCCTGTGGGATGCAGGCCTCCCGTCAGGAGCTGTCTTAGACCCTCCTTAAACGGACGTTGGAAGCGCAAAGCGGCAGAGAGAGTACCCACCTGTTGAGAACAGGGTTAAAAATTGCCTTACACGGCCTCGCGGGGCTGAAAAAGACTAAGCACAAGGTTAGCATAGCTTATCCTTCGGTTTAGTCTTTTTTAATTTTTAGAATATCGCCTTTCGTTTTTTCATATAAATAATTGAAAACGTACGAAGGGGATTTTACAGTGTATAGGAATTTGAAGGGGTTAAGCGATGCCGAGGTGAAAATGTCACGTGAAAAGCACGGTGATAATTCATTACAAAGAGAAAAAAACAAAGGATTTTTCAGGCGTTTTTTTGAAAATCTTAACGACCCGATAATCAAGGTTTTGATTTTTGCTCTTGTGATTGAAGTAGTCTTTACCTTCGGTAATATAGATTTTTTTGAGGTCGGTGGTATACTTACTGCAATATTAATTGCTACTATAGTTTCAACTGTGTCAGAGCACGGCAGCGAAAGGGCTTTTGAGAAAATGCAGTCGGAAAGTAATGAAAGCTTTGTTAGAGTGATACGGTCATCATGCGTTCTCTCTATTCCGGAACGTGATATTGTTGTTGGCGATATAGTTCTCTTGAGTTCGGGGGAAAAAATTCCGGCTGACGGCATAATACTTACAGGAAGCATAAAGGTAGACCAGTCAGCACTTAACGGTGAGAGTAAAGAAATTGCTAAATATAAGACACCGCATAAGGATGAGTGGTCTTTATCGGATAACGGCAAGGTTTATAGAGGGTCGCTTATCACAGTCGGAGATGCAGTCATGCGTGTCTTGAAAACGGGAGGCAATACCTATTACGGTATGGTTGCCAAGGACGTTCAGACACAAACGCGAGAGAGTCCGCTTAAGCTTCGACTATTTCATTTTGCATCGCAAATAAGTAAAATTGGCTATGTAATGGCTATTTTAGTTGCATTTGCGTATTTGTTTAATGTATTTGTGGTTGCTAACGGATTTGTAAAGGATAACATTGTGCAATCCTTTAAGGATATACCGTTTGTTCTTTCGGCAATGACTCATACTTTAACTCTTATGATAACCGTAATTGTTGTTGCTGCACCTGAGGGCTTGCCGATGATGATAACCGTAGTTCTGTCCGCAAATATGAAAAAGATGCTTCGCGACGGTGTTCTTGTTAAGAAGCTTGTAGGAATAGAAACGGCTGGATCTATGAATATACTGTTTACAGATAAAACGGGAACACTGACCACAGGTCACCTCGAGTGCGATAAGATAATAACTTCTTTTGGAATATGTAAAAGTATAGCAATGTTGAAAAAATACCCCAAGCTCTATTCTGCACTCTCTCTTTGTGCTAAGTATAATACAGACTCTGTAATATCTGAGGGAAAGGTAATAGGCGGAAATGCAACAGATAGGGCGCTCGCAGAATTTTTCAAGGGAGAAAAAATAGCAAATATTAAAAATATAGAAAAAGAGTCCTTTACAAGTGAGAAAAAATATTCCTCCGTCACATTTGAAAACGGTGAGCAGCTGATTAAAGGCGCGCCGGAAAGGATTATAGCAAGGTGCGATAGAGCATTATCAATTAACGGAGAAATTATGACATTTGATAAAGAGGGTATTGAAAATGCGTACATAGAAGCCGCAAGATGCGGAGAAAGAGTAATCGCAGTTGCAAAGGGGATTAAAGGCAAAGATGGGTTGATATTCCTTTCCCTCATAGTACTTAAGGACAAAATAAGAAGAGGCGTCAGAGAGTCTGTACGAGGTGTTAAAAGCGCGGGAGTACAGGTTGTTATGCTGACAGGAGATGGAAAATATACTGCAGAAGCAATAGCGCGTGAATGCGGAATTCTAAGCGGTACAAGAGGCGAAATCGTGATAACATCTGACGAGCTTGCAAGACTTTCGGATGAAGAGGTGAAAAATATAATTCCTAATCTTGCGGTTTTAGCACGTGCTTTGCCTCAGGATAAAACCCGACTCGTACGGCTTTCCCAAGAGCTTGAGCTTGTGGTTGGCATGACCGGTGACGGAATAAATGATGCACCCTCCTTAAAGCTTGCAGATGTTGGATTTGCAATGGGAACAGGTGCTGATATTGCTAAAGGTGCGGGCGATATTGTTATCGTCGACAACAGCTTTTTCTCGATAAATAGGACAATATTATACGGCAGAACCATATTCAAGTCTATAAGAAAATTCATAACATTTCAACTTATGATGAATTTGACAGCATGCGGAATTTCTCTTTTTGGTCAGTTTATAGGCATAAGCAGTCCTATAACAATCATACAAATGCTTTGGGTTAATATAATTATGGATACTCTTGGCGGTCTGGCTTTTGCAGGTGAGCCGGCACTTGAATACTACATGAAAGAAAAACCAAAAAAGAGAAATGAGGCAATCTTATCACGCGAAATGATACATCAGATTTTTTTTACAGGTGGATATACCTTACTATTGTGTGCTCTGTTTTTGAGGGTGGATTATTTCAAAAATGTTCTGTTTGCTTCGGGTGACGGTATCAAATTTTTATCTGCATTTTATGCCTTGTTTATTTTTTCGGGAATATTCAACTGTTTTGGTGCGAGATGCGAGAGAATGTGGATGCTTTCAAATATTGAAAGCAACAAGCCATTCATCTTTATTATGATGCTTATATCTGTCATACAAATAATTATGATATATTTCGGCGGCAGTGTTTTCAGAACAGCTCCGCTTTTGCCAAGTCAGCTGCTCATTGTGCTCTCACTTGCTTTTACTGTTGTGATATTTGAGTTTATAAGGCGTGTATTTTTCAAGCTGAGTAGTAGCGGAAGGGAAAAGTAAAAAAGAGCCAAGAAGGATTATTGTTACTCTTAACGGGTTTAAAAGTCTCGGTTAAGAATACGGCAATTATCATTCTTGGCTGATTTTTTATTATGTAATTTAATATGACATAAAGTTTTTTATGTTGATTTTTTTAAAAAAGTAATGTATAATTAATTGAAAATAAGTATAAGACTGTATTTCGTATTCTCTTTGGCGAGATTGCATAGCTTTTTTCTCAAATAAAACAAAAAGCAGCACCGACCTCTAAAATAGGCAGTACTGCTTATGGAGCTGGTGACCGGACTTGAACCGGTGACCTGTTGATTACGAATCAACTGCTCTACCAACTGAGCCACACCAGCAACTAAAATCCCTTACGCCATAAGGCTTTTTCAAGGTTTGAACTGTTGATTTTATATCGAGTTGAACTATTTATCAGTTCTTTGCTTAATATAACTTCAAAACAAGGGTATTATATCACAGTATTTTCTATTTGTCAATAGGTCTTTTAATTGTTATTGAC
>JAZSJG010000057.1:0-2423 GCA_045534215.1 Eubacteriales bacterium | reverse complement strand
GATCCGACTTGTATCACCAATCTTATTACCTTTGATGCACACGACCCGAGAGTGCAGAACGCGATTCCGCTGAGCGGATTCGAAAATGTTCGCACCTCTTATCAAATGCTTAAGGCGCTCCTCCGCACCTGCCCGGATATAGTAATTGACCCGGAAAAGACAATGATAATCTCCCCAGACGAGGGCGGAATGAGTAAGTGTATGTACTACTCCTCGGTTATGGGTATAGACCTTGGTATGTTCTATAAGCGCCGCGATTACTCGGTAATCATAAACGGTAAAAACCCCATCGTTGCTCACGAGTACCTCGGACGTGATGTAAAGGATAAGGACGTTATCATCGTAGACGATATGATTTCCTCCGGTGATTCTGTTATCGACGTAGCACAGCAGCTTAAGAGTAAAGGTGCTCGCAGAATATTCGTATTCGCAACATTCGGTCTTTTCTGTAACGGTCTTGAGCATATGGATAAGGCGTATAGCGAGGGCGTATTCGATAAAATATTTACAACAAACTTGATTTACAGAACACCCGAGCTTCTTCAAAGAGAATGGTACCAAGAGGTTAACATGTGTAAGTACGTTGCTTACATCATCGATACTCTCAACCATGACAGAACGATAAGCACCCTTCTTGATCAATCCAAGAAAATTCATACTCTTATTGATAACTATAACAAAAAATAATTTCTAATGGGATTACATACTTCTGTATGGCAATCCCATTATTGAAATGGTGGAGAAACAATGCGAATTACACTTGAATCCGATTATGCAATGAGAATATTAAGCGCTCTTGCTACTCATAATGAAATTGTAGATGCAAAAACACTCTCGGAACAAACTTCCGTCACGTTAAGATTTACACTGAAGATTCTACACAAGCTGGTTCAAGGAAATTTCGTAAAATCCTTCAAGGGTGTAAACGGCGGATACAGTCTGAAAGTTGCGCCCGAGCAAATTACACTCAAAGAAATTATCGAGTTGATTGACGGACCTATCGCAATTGTAAAATGTGTAGAAACAACCGAGGGCTGTTCACTTATGCAGGACAAAACCGCCTGTATCTATCATCATATTTTCGATACAATAAGTCTTGACGTTGCCAAAAAGCTTGCTTCAATCACCATAGGTGACGTACTGAATAACAAAATCATTTTTTAAGCTCTTTTAACGGAGGGAAAACATGTTAAGAATCTCCGAAATATCCTTTCCCGGTTTCGGCATTGGCTCATTCGACGTTAACAGCGTCGCCTTTAAGATTGGGGAAATGGAAATTGCCTGGTATGCAATTATAATTACAATCGGAATAATTGCCGCAGTCCTGTACACAATTTACAGAGCAGGTGCTGTCGGAATTTCTATGGACGATATTATTGATATAGCGCTTTTCACAGTTCCGTCGGGAATTATAGGTGCTCGCCTTTACTACGTCTTAACGAAGCTCGAGGATTTTCATTCATTTGCCGAGGTCGTAAACATACGAAACGGTGGACTTGCGATTTACGGCGGTATCTTGGCAGGTGCACTTGCCGTATTCATCACCACAAAGGTGAAGAAAATTCCGTTCTTAGTAATTGCTGACTGCTGTACTCCGGGAATTATCCTCGCCCAAGCAATAGGTCGCTGGGGCAACTTTATGAACGGGGAAGCATTTGGATATGAAACAACCATCTTCTGCCGAATGGGACTAGACAACATCCTCACAAACGGTAAGCTCATTTACGTTCACCCCACTTTCTTATATGAATCATTGTGGAATATCTTAGGTGTAATACTTATAAATATCTTTTACAAGAAGCGTCAATATGACGGACAAGTTTTTCTTTCAGTCTTTGCATGGTATGCTTTCGGACGCTTCTTTATAGAGGGACTCCGCGCAGACAGCTTATATACAAGCATCTTCGGAATTAATTTCCGTACATCGCAGCTGCTCGCTGCAGTCATATTCCTAGTCTGCGCATCCTTTCTTGTATATTTCATTTTCAAAAGACCAACTAAAGAACTATATATGAAAAAAACTTCTAAAAAGCAAAACGGGTAAATAATTATGAAAGAAATCATCGACGGAAAATTAGTATCTAAAATTGTAAGAGAAAAAATAGCGGAAGAGACCAAAAAATTCAAGGCAGAGCATAATATCACACCTGGTTTAGCAGTGATTTTGGTTGGCAACAACCCCGCCTCTTCTGTATATGTAAAAAACAAACATAAGGCAAGTCTTGAGGTTGGATTTGAATCATTTCAGATAATGATGCCGGAGGATACAACAGAAGAAGAGCTCTTAAACAAAATCGACGATTTGAATCAAGATGAAAATGTTCACGGCATACTCGTTCAACTCCCCCTGCCAAAGCACATCTCAGAGGAAAAAGTCATAAATAGAATATCACCAATAAAAGACAAGTCGGAGGCCAAGCGGT
>JAZSJG010000116.1:0-2549 GCA_045534215.1 Eubacteriales bacterium | reverse complement strand
AAATACCTACTTATGATTGCGGATGCTATATTAAACGGTAAATATATGTAGCTTCCAAAAAGAATTACCTACTGAAAATAAGGCGGACTTAAGTTGGCAGGTAAAATATTTTATATTGTAGATTATTTTACCTACGCTTACAAAATATTATTGCTGAGTGGGTAAATTGTTTCGTGAGAGAACAAAAAATACCTACTATATGGATCGAGTTGGTGTGTTAGTAGGTATATCGTCGCCATGCCGACAGATTCGCAAGACAAGCTTGCTCACTGTCGCGGCGTTCGCCGAAATAAAAAAATTGGTTTATAGTGCAAAGAAGGGAACGCGTTTCCAAAAGAAGCTCTTTTTTGAGCAAAAATGAAGGTGTAAATATAGAAGGACTGTTTTTAGTATGTGGGATATAAAGGGAATCTCTGTCATAAAAGGTAGAGGTTCCTATTTCTTTGCATAGGTTAAGAACTTTAACCTGCTCAGTGATGTGTCCTTGCAGAGTCGCAATTTGCCGAAGGAGAATTTTTTCCATTAGCGCTATAAATAAATGGAATTGATTATCAGTTTATGCTATATTATACGTGTATCAAAAGGAGCGTGGCAAAATGAAAATGAAAAAGAAAATCATACCAATTATTATTTCGGCAATAATCTTTCTTGTGGGCTGTATAACGGCAATTATCGGTGCAATTATTGTCAATAAGGGCGAAGCACAGCTGCGTCCCGAACTTGATGTGTTCAGAATTACCGATAATAGCATTGGAAAGGTGTTCAGCTGTACAATGCAGGAAGGTGAAGAAAAAAACGGAGAGCCTTTTGCTTTCTGGATTTATACTACCAATTACGAGGATAATGACTTTTATCTTACATATGCCGACAACGGCACGGAACAAGCAGTTATTGCTTTTTTAATTCCACGTACAATTTCCGTGGAAAACTATTCAAAGCTTAAAGGTATCGTGCGTAAAAGCGACAGTGCTATGAATGACAGAATTGCAACTTCAATTACTGAATTCAAATCGTATGTAACAGAAAATTACGGCAGTACAGAGGGTGTTGTCGATATGGGCAACCTTGAAACACTTCACGAAAAGATTTCGCCGTATTATATTGAAGTAACAAAGGATACAAACGGAGAAATTTATATACTGACAGGTTGTGCGGTTATGGCGGTTGCTTTCTTTGCAATTCTCACAATCCTTTTCGGTAAGAAATTTCTGATTGCTTTGGCATCTATAATTACACTCGCCACATTAATTCTTGCCGTTATCCTTATGGGCAAATTCAGAACAATGTCCTCTGTAACAGAGGTTTCCGACGGCATCTACAAAATGAACTGCTACTATGACTACAAAGGTGATGAATTCATCAATGCAGATATTAGTACTATTGACGAACTTACTGAGTGGCTGGTAAACAAACATTTCTTCGGATTGCCGATAGAATTTGACACGGGCAATTTCAGCTGTTCGACATTTACTGCCGCAACTCCCGACGGGAATCGTCTTTTCGGCAGAAATTTTGATTATAACGAAACAGATACCCTTATATTCTACACCGAGCCGGAGAACGGATATGCTTCTTACGGTTTAACTGACCTTCGGTTCTTCGACATCGGAACAGAAAATGGGCTAGATGGAAATTCTTTTGCCGCAAAGGCTCTTATGCTTGCCGCACCGTATGTCACTATGGACGGCATCAACGAAGCAGGGGTAGGCGTAGGAATTTTAGAACTTGACATTGACGAAGTGCATCAGGACAACGGAAAATCAGACCTTATGATTTTTGCCGCAGTAAGAGGAATTCTCGATAACTGTGCAACCGTTGACGAAGCGATTGCCCTGCTTGAAAATTACGATATACATTCCTTTCTTTCTCATTCATACCACCTGTTTATTACAGATAAGACAGGCAAATCCGTAATTGTGGAATGGGCAGACAATGATATCTTTATCGTAGAGGATACCGCCTGCACAAACGACGTAATGAGTGAAAACAGATTTTATGACCCTGAATGGCAGTGCGACAGATACGATACAATCAAGAAACGGCTTGCCGATAAGAATGGTGTACTTACCGAAGACGAGGCTATGTCGGTTGCTTCGGATGCAAGCATGAACAAAGACAATTTCAGTACCGAGTGGTCCTGTATATATAATCTCAGTGATTTTACAGTGGATATCTGTTTTGACAGAAACTATGAAACAAAGTATTCATTTACACAAGAGGATTTTAGGTAAAGCGTTTTCATGAATTAATCATAAAACTTTCAGGTTTCATGAGCATTCGCCATGTCGCCACATTACAAGCAACCCTTGATTACGACCTCTAATAAGGGAAAAACAAGGGAAAGAATTCGGGTAATAAAAAGGATGATTGTTACTTGAATATTTGTGGAAGATATGATATAAAGGGTGTGTAGTATTAAGTTAGAGGTAGATTTTATGTCTTGGAAAATGATTAATTTACAACTTATAAAAGGTTGCATTTTTTCCCTTTACGGGGATAGTCCGCAGTTTTTTAGCTCGATTTGTCATGAACATACTCTAATTTAAGCA
>JAZSJG010000059.1:0-11479 GCA_045534215.1 Eubacteriales bacterium | reverse complement strand
TTATTTGCTAAATAAGCTCTTGATTACAGCGAGCACTGCAGCTGCAACCTTATTCGTTCTTACCGAGCAAACTACACCGCTCATTGCTTCAATATCTGCATTAGCGGAATTTACATTTGTCATATATTCGGCAAGCTTTGCCTCATAAATCTCGATTGCTGCACTTACACCCTCTATGTCAGCACATGCTTTATCTCTGTACTGTGCACAGTTTACAAGTGCGCGATATTTCGCTGCTTTGTTGTACGAGGAATTAAGTGTTTTCACGTAATCTATAAACATCTGGCTATCTGCCTCTGTCGCTTTTACAAATTCTCCGTAATACTCAAACTGCTCTATCGCTGCTGCAGCTTCCTCGGAATCAATATTCATATTATAGTAGTAACTCGCTGCATTCTCGTAAAGCGGCTTTATATCCTTGTATTCCGTATATGCTGCCATCTGCTTTACAAATGCTACAAATGCTGTTGTATTCTGCTCTACTATCTCCGAATACGTTTCCTTATACAGCTCGGTTTCCTTTACATATGCCTCATGTCTTGCAAGAAGCTCAGGGAAGCCCGCATCCTCTTTTGTTATCCTGTTCTCTCTTATAAAGTTAGTAAGGTATGTACAAATACCTGCCTTCTCTATATAAGACGTTGTAAGAGGATATCTGTCAAGCAGCTCCTTCATCTCTTCAAGCTGAGCTGCTCTCTTTTTGCTGTAGAAATACGGATTTATTTTTCCGTGCTCCGAAAGAGCTTCACTAAATCCTGCATAAGAGGTATCGTAATTATCTGTGTCAAGTATATCGTTTATAACATTTACATACTTTTCTATAAATTCTTCATTTGCCTTAAAGAACTCTTCCGTTGCCTCATAATTTGCCAAAGACTTGATTATCTTTACTGCATCTACTATACGCTTAGCATTGTCTATCTTGGTATATTCTGCTATGCCTTCTGTCATTGTAATATCGAAATAATCGTAAAGAGTTGTCTTAAAGTCTTCCTCAAACTTAGCTACAAGCGGATCTGCAAGACATTTTTCTGCATTCTTTTCCACATCAAACTCAATGAGATTGTAATAGTTGATTGCTGTATTGTAATGTCTTTGCATTGAATCAAGAGTAGTTGCTCTTGCAAAATTGCGCATTGCCTCAATCATCTCTACAAGATAATCTACTCTTTGTATCTCTGCTGTTGTATCTGCTATAAGAGATACTATTGCGGAATATTCCTTCGTAGACTGGTCAAGATATGATGCATTTTCTTTAATGAATGTTTCTACTTCACTAAGTCTCAATGCCTGAGTTGCTGTATTAGCAGAGGTAGTATCAAGGGATATCTCATCCGCCAATGCCTTAAGGCGCTTATAGTTTTCTTCCTGCGCAAGCGAAAGAATTTCTTCATTATAATTAAATGCCATGAACGCCTCGATAAGCTCTGCACAACTTGAATCATTCTTAACAGCAGAAACAAGTGCTTTCGCATTAATATATGCACAGTTCTTATCCATCGGGTCTGCATTCGGGTCAGTGATAAAGCTCATGTAATACTTGAACTTATCAGAGTCAGTCATCTTATCAAGGTAATCATAGGTACGGTACTGTGTTCCTTGGAAATACTTAATGTTATCCATATCTATGATTGCTCCGTAAGGTCTTGGACGGAAACAGGTCGTGTTAAAGTTTTCGTGCGACTTAATACTCCAAGTACCTACGTGTACGTGGTCAATATAGAGTGCTGCTGTATAATTTTTAACGTCTGTCACCAACGTATACTTATGCCAAGTGCCAAGCTTTATCGCATTGTCTTCAACAAGGTAAGAAGGCATATCAACGCCCTGACCGTGAGCACTGTATATACTTCCGTATCCTTCTTTGGTGCTACTCTCTCGTATATAGAAAAGGTACGGGAATACGCGAGCTCCGGTATCAAGTCCGTCTTCAGCCCACTGTGCTACGAAGTACGATCTGCTGTTGCTGCTATCTCCGGACTCCGTCCATTCAACAAAACGCATATCCCATTCTATAACAACACCGTTATAGGCGTTTTTGTTTGTTTTGGGGTTAACGTGAGGATTCTTTCCTCCCCAACGCCAATAAGAGTTCCCGTCTATCTCATCCTTCAAAATCGCATTTATCATAGTAGTGCCTGTTGCACTGTACTTTCCGCTGTCAGATGCGGTTTCAAAGGTTCTGTCGCTAGAATTAACAGACGCGGTTTTCTGATATTCATCGGGGTGAACAAGAGAGTTAAGGTAATCTATATTTTCTTGCTTTTGCTTTGCATAGTCAGTGCGAACCTTGTTCACTGCCGCCATTATTTCGTTTGTCTTCTCATATTCCGCGGGGAATGGATGATAGAATACATAGTCATTAAGCTCGTCGATAACGTTAGTACGTCTGATAAACTCGTATTTACTTGATATAATACCTACATTTTCAAACTGAGTTATATATCCAAGCACTACGAGATGGTCAAGAGCTGCAAGCTCCTTGAAGGTCGCTTTATACTTCGCAAGCTTCTCTTGGCCAAGCTTTGTTGTGTCTATACGGCAATCAAGAAGATGCTTGTGCAAATCATTGAATATTGCAACGTATGCATTGAATTTTTCGTCATGCTCTTCAAACTCTATCTGTGCAAGAGATCTCAAGCACTCGTTGTAGGTTTCAACGAAGGAGCTTGCAATGCTGTTCTGTGAAACAGTAGCATACATCGCATCAAGCTGTGCTGACTGATCAGCGGAATATTCTATAAGACTCGTGTAAAGCGCGGAAACCTCATTCTTCGCCTTAGTGAAGAGCTCAAGTGTTTCCTTATGTTGTATAGATACTATGTCAATAACGCTTGCTTCAAGCTCTTCAACGATTTCTACAAGCTCGGCATAGAAATCGGATGCTTTGGAGTAATGCTTCTCGGCAAGCTCCTCATAATACTTCTTGAGCGCCTCTTCATAGAGTGCCTTACCCTCGTCTATGTCCTCTGTTGCTTCATCGTCCGGGAAATCGGAACGGCTCGGCTTTACTATTCCAAGCGCCTCTTCATCAAGAACGGTTGCATCTATTATTGCCTGGATTTCTGCCTTAAATGCCTCGTATACCGATGCCATTGTATCCGTATACGATACCTTCAAATCGTCTGTTACAGCTTCTTTTGCTTCGTTATACTTGTAGCCGACAGCTTCTGTATATTTAGCATTGTACGCTGTAATAACAGATACGGGAACGTTGGGATTTGATACAATAAACTCATACATGCCCGAAATAACTGCTGCCTTTTCGGTAGGTACTGTCTTTTCAAGAACGTATGCATTGAATGCGTTTACCATTGCAAGTGTAACTCTGTTGTAGTTAAACATGCACGCTTCGTACTTGTCGTCTGTTGCATCAAGATAATTCTCTGCAAAAAGCTTAAGAATCTTACCGTATGTTTCCTTCTTTACTTCGTAATCCTCTGTTTCTTCAAAGGTTAACTGAAGCTCTGTAAATTTATCAAAAACTGAAAGAACAGCGTTAGCAGGAGATTCAAGGTTCGTCTGGTACTGTAAAAACTTCTGAACGGAAAGCGCAAGCTTTGTTTCATATGCGCTGAATGCTTCCTCGGAGAAGGGATATGCCTTAAGGTAATCTCTTACTTCAATTACAGCATCACGGTATTCCTCTGCAGATACCGCTCTGTCTATATATCCGTTAAGAACATTAGGCATCTTTGCACATACTGCTTCGTATGCTTCAAGAACTGTTTCGTTCGCGGGATCTGTTATGTCTTTAAGAAGCCCCTCAACCTTAAGATACAGTAATGCAAAGTTATCTATATTCTCTTTCGTTGCCTCTTCTGTAATAAGTGCAATGAGCGCTTCTATTTCAGTGTAGGAATTGCTTATCTTCATTTCAGCATTCTCTTTTGCGTCAGTAACAAGCTCATCAACCTTTGCGTTGTATGCTTTCACTGCCGCTGTTGACAGAGGTGCTTTTTCAAGATACTCCTTTACTGCCTTGAGTGCCGTTATCTTCTTTGCCGCGTCTGCATTTTCAACCGTCGCCATAAGGTCAAATATAAGCGCATCTCTTTTTTCTGCGTACTCTTCAAGAATTTCTTTTACCTCGGGTACGGATACGTTTACATTCGCTCCTCTTATCAGTGTATAGAACATTGCTGTTGCTGCTTTTCTTTCCTCAAGAGTTGTTGCCGCATTAACAGCTCCTATAAACTTATCAAGATTCTCTTTGGGAATAAAGGTTGTTGCTCCGGCTGAATCGGGATAATTTATTGTCATGTTCGGCTTCGAGAGTACGGTCACAACGTCTTTGCAGATTTTTGCTACCTCTCTTACCTTCGCATTGTAGCTATCTATTACCGCCTTAGATACAGGAGTGTTTACAAGGTATGCACGTACTACATCAATTGCTGTTATCTTCTCTGCTATGGAATCCTTCTCATCGATATATTCCATGAGAGCTTCTCCCATATCGTCACGAACCGCAACGTATGCATCAACCGCTGCCTTATATCCCTCACTTGCAGGGTCAATCGGCTGACCCATAAAGTATAAGTAAGTTGCTGCAAACGCCGTGCTCTTATCTGCAAATGCTTCCGCTTCGTTGTATGCTGCAATAAGGATATTGAGCGCTTCTACAGTTCCTTCATACTCTACTTCTTTCGCTGTATCGTCAAGTGTCTGAAGTCCGTTTATTACCTCATAGCTCGTAGCATAGTTAGACTTGACCTCTGTTACCTTGTCGTTGTAAAGGTTTACAAGTGATTGAGATACAGGTGTTGCAGTAAGGTAAGCTTTGAACTCATTTATGAGTGCTGCACGCTTCGCTATATCTGCTTCCTTATCTACCTTCTCTGAGAATGTCGCACCAACATCGTCTGCAAGTGCTACATACTTTGTATAAAACTCATAGTATGCATCCGTTGTGGGATTAACGGGTGTTGCCTTGAGGTATGTATAAATCTCAGCCACCAAGGCCTTCTTATATTCATAAGTAGATTTCGCATTTATCGTTGCAAGCTTTGCCTCAATAATAGAGAGCTCTCCAGGATATATATCCGTTGCCGCAGGCAAAGAATATTCAAGACCGTTCATTCCTGCAAGGTAATTAAGGAATTTCTCTCTTGCCGCTTCGTAATCGGCAATGCTTGCCGAATCCTTAAGAGCGTTGTAAAGCTTCTCAGCTTCGTCATAGCTCGATTCATTCAAGCTCTTAAGTACTGCCGCATACTCCGCTTCAAAGTCTGCGTAGGTGTACTTCTGTCCGCCTACTACTATCTGAGCATTGGGGTCTATGGGCATTAGCTCAAGATAATCAGCTAAGTCTTGCGCTGCGGTATACTTATCGATAAGTGCTTCTCTTTGACCGATAGTGTCAAGCAACGTCTTGGCATTGGTCAAATCGCCCGTGTATTCTTCGCCCTCGGCAAGCGCTATGGTCACCGCCGAAGATACAAGGACTGCAAGAATCAAAACCGCAAAAAGAATTTTTTTAAGGTGTTTCATGCTGTTCTCCTTCATAAACTATATAAATATAATTATGTAGCTACATTATATCACTTCAAAAAAAGCATTTCAATTGGCTTTCAGTACTTTTATATATTTTGACTATATTTTTCTACGTTTTCAACAAATTTTGATGCAGTCAAATGCTTTCACGGCAAATAAAACAGACCGCGCCGGCAATATGGAATGAGATTTCAAAAGAAAAAAGCGATGTCCATCCCGTTAACTAAAACGTGGTAAACATCACCTTTTTCGATTTTGAAAGCTTTGTTTTACGACTTTATGTATTTCTCTCCGCAACCATAGTTTTCGTAAATATAATCAATGTCCTTATCGCCCCTTCCCGAGAGAGAAACGAGGATTGAGCCAAACTGTTTTTCTTTTGCATATTTGATTGCATATGCGAGGGCGTGTGAGCTTTCAAGTGCGGGAATTATACCTTCATTCCTTGAAAGAAGGAAAAATGCTTCCATTGCCTCATCATCGCTTGCTGTTACGTAGTTGACTCTTCCGGCATCTCTTAGATATGCGTGTTCAGGCCCTACGCCGGGGTAATCAAGGCCGCTTGCTATGGAGTAGACAGGCAAAGCTTCTCCTTGCTCATCGCTCAAAAGATAGCTGTCAAATCCGTGGAGGCGTCCTTTTTTTCCGTATTGCATTGTCGCAGCATGTTCACCGTAACCGCATCCCTTTCCGAGCGGTTCAACACCGTAAATTTCTACAGGGTCTGCTAAAAACGGAGTAAACATTCCTATTGAGTTAGAACCGCCACCAACGCAAGCGCAAATAGCATCCGGCAAAATTCCCGTCATAGAAAGGAACTGTTCTCTCGCTTCTATACCGATAACCGCCTGAAAATCTCTTACGATTTTAGGGAAAGGATGAGGACCGAGGGCCGATCCGATGCAATAAATAGCTCTGTCGTACTCATTCAAATATGCTTCAAACGCCGCATCTACAGCTTCCTTAAGAGTTTTAAGACCTTTTGTTACGGGTATAACATTCGCTCCGAGCATTTTCATTCTTATGACGTTTGGATGCTGTTTTGCTATATCGACCTCACCCATGTATATATCACACTCCAAGCCAAAATAAGCTGCAGCCGTAGCAAGTGCAACCCCGTGCTGACCTGCTCCCGTTTCCGCTATGAGTTTCTTTTTGCCCATGTATTTGGCAAGCAGTCCCTCGCCCATGCAATGATTGAGCTTGTGCGCTCCGGTATGATTCAAATCCTCGCGTTTTAAGTATATTTGGCAGTTGCCAAAAAGACGCGAAAGACGTTCACAATGATACACGGGGGTGGGTCTACCCTGAAATTCTTTTCTTATTCTGCGAAGCTCGCTTATGAACTGTGCTGAATGGCATATTGCCTCGTAAGCATCATTTGCCTCCTTGAACGCCGGTTCTAATTCCGGAGGAAGATATGCGCCTCCATACTCTCCGAAATATCCGTTCTTATCAGGGAATTCCTTAAGATAGTTGTCAAAGCTTTTGTACTTGTTCATTTTTTTCCTCTCTTTCCCATCTGAACCGTGGCAAGAAAATAAAAAAGCCCCGAATACACGCCTATATGCGCATTCGGGGCGATAATATCGCGGTGCCACCCTTGGTTGCAGATTTCTCTCTTATGTACATTCATACATTCGCGGTATAACGGCCGTCCCCCGTCGAATCCTACTAAAATTTCGGTTCGCCCTCAAAAGTCCATTCGCCTGCCGACCGTTATCGCAATCACACCGTCTGCGACTCTCTTTGAACTGTTCTTTCACAGGTTACTATTCTTTCTCACAGGTTTTATAATGCAATTATATATCCTATGCAAAGACTTGTCAATACTTTTTTCGAAAAAACGTCAAATTATTTTTTCCAATATTTTCTGTCAAGCGAGCGGTACATTATTGCTTCCGAGATGTGTTCAGATTTTATGACATCAGAGCCGTCAAGGTCGGCAATAGTCCGAGCCACTCTCAGCACTCTGTCATGCCCTCTCGCCGAGAGTCCAAGACTTTCAAATGCAATTCGCATCAAGTCCGACGCTTCCTTGTCAGGCACACAGTATTTGTGAAGCTGTTCTACTGACATTTTTGCATTAAGCACGCCGGGCTCGTCGCCACCGGCAACAAGACGTTCATTGGCAAAATTGCGTGCCTTATTGACTCTTGCCCTTATCTCTTTAGATGGTTCACCTGCAGGAGCATTGCCGGATATCTCGTCGTAGGAAACAGACGGAAGCTCAATTTCTATATCTATTCTATCGAGCAATGGGCCACTCACCCTGTCAAGATATTTCTTTATGGAAGCACCCGTACACGTGCACTGCTTTTTAGGGTCACCGAAATATCCGCACTTACATGGGTTCATAGCACAAACCAGCATAAAGGAGGCAGGATATTTAATTTTAGCTGCAGCACGTGTGACTGTAACATTTCCGTCCTCCAAGGGCTGCCTTAACGCTTCGCTTACCGATTTTGGAAACTCGGGGAGCTCATCGAGGAAAAGAACGCCATTGTGGGCCATCGAAATTTCACCTGGCTTAGGGTTTGTTCCTCCTCCCACAAATCCCGCAGGACTCACTGTATGGTGCGGGGAACGGAAGGGACGCTCGGTTACGAGATTACTCTTGAGTATTCTCATAACAGAGTGGATTTTTGTAGTTTCTACCGCCTCGGCAAAGTCCATATCCGGAAGAATTGTCGGAAGTCTTTTTGCCAACATTGATTTTCCCGTGCCGGGAGGTCCTATCATAAGAACATTATGTCCTCCTGCAGCAGCAACCTCAAGAGCACGTTTAGCCCTTAGCTGACCTCTTACATCCGAAAAGTCCACCTCGTGCAACGAAATCTGGGTGTGGAACGTATCCATATCATAGACTTCGGGAGAAATTCTTTGTTTACCTATCAAATGATTTATAAGTTCCCTTACAGATTTAACACCGTAAACAGTTATACCATCAACCACTGCTGCTTCTTTAGCATTTATGAAAGGAACATACATTTCCCTTTTACCGGAATCTCTTGCCGCGACAGTCATAGGCAGAACACCGCCAACTCCTCTGACATCTCCCGAGAGTGAAAGCTCTCCAACAAAGCACTTGTCAGAAAAATCATAATCAGCAGGTATTATTCTGTCACTTTGCAAAATAGCACAAAGTATAGCAAGGTCAAGGGCAGAGCCCTCTTTTTTAACATTTGCGGGGGCAAGATTTATCATTATATCTAAGGCGGGAAACTTGAATCCGCTGTTTTCACACGCAGATTGCACTCTGTTTTTTGCCTCCTTAACCGCAGTATCAGGCAATCCGACCAAATCGAAACGCGGAATTCTATCCCAAGCACTGCATTCAACAACGACCTCGAAGCCGTCTATTCCTAATATACCGGAGCTGTAAATTCTTGAAAACATAAAGTATCTCCTAAACGAGGTTGTGATTTAATTATACACCCAATTTGTCATTAGCGCAATAGTTTATTGACATTTAATGTCAAACATGTTATCATTTACTCATACGGTTGATATCATTAAGTTCGCAAACATTCTAATAATTCCACTCTATACAGGGAATTTGTCAATCAAATACCAGTGTGCTGTTACCGGGAGAAAGCACGTAATATGTGCATTAACTCAAAATGTGCAAACAATAATTTACAAAAAGAGGTTTTTTCAATGGATGAAAGATTTTCAAGAAGCGAACGCTTGCTCGGTTCTGCTTCAATGGAACGTCTTGAAAATTCAAAAGTGATAATCTTTGGTGTCGGAGGCGTCGGAGGTTACGTTTTGGAAGCTTTGGTACGTACAGGTGTCGGTAATATAGATATTGTAGACTCAGACACAGTATCACAGTCGAATATCAACAGACAAATTATCGCCACCCAAAAAACAGTAGGTCACCTAAAAGCAGAGGTTGCCAAGCAAAGAGCACTCGATATAAATCCTGATGTGAAAGTTAATTGCTTCAATCTATTTTATTCCTCTGATACTGCAGATCAAATTCAGCTCGACAAATACGATTATATAATTGATGCAATAGATTCTGTTCCATCAAAGGTTTTTCTTATCGTGACGGCAAAATCCCTTAATGTTCCTATAATTTCTTCTATGGGAGCAGGAAACAAGCTTAATCCCCTTCTATTTGAAGTTGCTGATATATACAAAACATCTGCATGTCCTCTTGCAAGAGCTATGCGTTCAAGATTGAAGAACGCAGGCGTAAAGGACCTAAAGGTCGTCTATTCCAAGGAATTACCCGTCAAGGCACAGACTGACTCAGAGGATAAGGTGCCGGGAAGTGTCGCTTTTGTACCCTCCGTTGCCGGCCTCATAATCGCTTCTGAGGTTATTAAGGACCTTGCAAAATAAAATTTAATTTAAACGCAAATTCCCTATTGACAAGTCCGCCCTCTAGGAGTATAATAGCTTTCGTTAGCCCTACAGGGAACAATTCTATCCCCCGCTTGACTAAATCTGCGGGGGCATTTTCTTACTAAACTACTTTGTTATACAGGAGAATGAAAATGCAGATACTTTTAAGCATCTCAACAGCTCTTTTTGCAGGTCTGATGCTCTCAAGAGTTGTAAAACTCTTAAATCTCCCTGCAGTTACAGCATACTTAATAGCAGGAATACTCGTCGGGCCTTACGTCCTTGGTGCATTTGGTTTAGAAGGACTTGGTTTTACATCACTTGAAAACGTTGAATCCTTTTCTCTTCTTGCAGACCTTGCTCTCGGTTTTATTGCATTTTCAATCGGAAATGAATTCCGCCTGTCGCAGCTTAAGAAAATCGGACGTCAAGCAACTGTAATAGGAATCGGGCAGGCACTGATTACCACAGTTATAACAGATGCAGTTCTTATTCTTCTTCATTTTATCCTCGGAGATAAGTTCCCCCTCTCATCCGCTTTAATTCTTGGTGCAGTAGCCACTGCTACAGCCCCTGCGGCAACTCTTATGGTAGTTCGTCAGTACAAGGCGAAAGGACCACTTACAGATATTCTTCTTCCCGTAGTTGCATTAGACGATGCTGTGGGACTTGTAGTGTTCGCAATCTCCTTCGGTGTTGCAAAAGCAATTACAAACGGAACTACAAATTTATTATCTATCGTCCTTGAACCAATCATTGAGGTTGCATTATCCTTGATTCTTGGTGCGGTAATGGGAGCTGTTTTCACGGTTTGCGAAAAATTCTTCCACTCAAATTCAAAAAGAATTGCGATGTCGGTAACATTCGTTATGCTGACGGTTGCGCTCTCAATGCTTCGCTTTGAAATTCACGGAGTACATATTGCTTTTTCACCTCTTCTCGTTTGCATGATGCTCGGAGCTGTTTTTTGCAACATTTGCGACTTCTCCGAGGAGCTTATGGGAAGAATTGATAAATGGACAGCTCCTCTTTTCATACTCTTCTTCGTCCTAAGCGGTGCGGAGCTCGAGCTTGCCGTGTTTGGTGACCTCGCTGTAGTGCTTATAGGTATCGTCTATATAATTTCGCGCTCTGCGGGAAAATATTTGGGCGCATTTGCTAGTGCTAAGGTTACAAAATGTGACGATAATATAGTAAAATACTTAGGTGTTACCTTGCTACCGCAAGCAGGCGTCGCTCTTGGAATGGCAATGAAGGCGGGGGAGCTCGGAAGCTCGGGACATCTTGTTTCCAACATTACACTTTTTGCCGTTTTGATTTATGAAATAGTAGGACCTCTGCTTACGAAAATCGCTCTTACAAAAGCCGGAGATATTAAGCCGGAGGAAAAAAAGAGTGCCCGTACAGAATCGAACAAAAACAAGCCAAGGGAAGCGTAATTCTTGTAAAGAACGCCACCCGTGCAAATTTTTAATCTCCAATTGTTATATGAATATTGTAATTTGATACGAAAACGAATTTGGAAAAATCGAATAAACAAATTCAGCATAATAAAAACATCCCTTGCATCCGTTAATTATTTGCAATATAAAAACGAGATAGAGTTGCAGCAGGATATATTCCATGCAAT
>JAZSJG010000019.1:0-2535 GCA_045534215.1 Eubacteriales bacterium | reverse complement strand
TATAAATTTATTTACAAATAATTATCGGTTTATGAATTATAAGCTGTGTGCAGGTTGATTTTCGGTACGAGGATTATGAATTATACCTTATTTTCGTTCATAACACTGTCGAAAAGTGCTTTTGCAACCTTTTTCAAAACTTCCTCGGTTTTTTTATTGTCGGGTGTTGCAGTCATCATAACAAGGACGGCTTTTATTCCGCTTGGAAAGAAGATTATAGCCGCGTCGTGTAAAACCTTGCCCATAAGTGAGCCGCCTTTATCAGCCATGACGACCTTACCATCCTTTGCCTCGGGGATTTTCGCGGTTGGGTCAAAGCTGCGTTTTACGGGCAGGGCTGACGCGAATATTCCGCGCTGCTGCGTCGCAAGAATTTGCATCATCTGTGTGCTTACCGTTTCGTTGACCATCGTTTTGCTAAGTATCCGCTCCATCATGTTGCCAAGGTCTTCGGCTGAGGTGAGATTATATTCATCGGGATTTTTCGGCTGAATGTACATTTTTCTGCCAAGATGAGTAGAATCCCAACCGCTACTCTTAATAAATTCGTTTCCTCTTTTAAGACCTACCGCATCTATAACCTTGTTGGTTGCGGAGTTGTCACTTAGAATAATCATAAGAGTCGCAAAGTCGAAAAGAGACATTGAGGTGTCGGGACTTAAAAACCTCAGTATTCCCGAACCGCCGACCTGGCACTCTTTCGTGATGGGAACTATGGCAGAGCGGTCAAGACGTCCCGTTTCAAAATCCGAAAGCAAAAGAGCGAGAAGGGGTATTTTAATTGTACTTGCCGCCTTGTATTGTTGCTTTTCATTTACCGTGAATTTTTCGCCTATTTCAGGCAGGGACACGTAGAGGGAGCAATCTCCGTCAACATCATTGCATATCTTTCGCAATATCTCTTTGGGTATGTATTTCATAGCAAAATCTCCGAGTAAGGATTTTTATGTAAAAATTATACTGCTTTTTCTTTGAAAAATCAAGGATAGTACAGTAAAAATTTTGTGTTAGAACATAATAGCAGTGTGCAAAATGGGAGAACGGCTTGAAATTTTCAAAACTCTGTGATATGCTTGAAGAAAAACATTAGAGATTTTTATTTTGAAATCTCACAGTGGGGTAAAAGTAATGATAAGACGCGCTGAAGAAAAAGACATTCCTAAAATTTTAGACCTGCTCTCTCAGGTCGATATGGTTCACCATAATGCACGACCTGATATATTCAAAATAGGCAGCAAATATTCGAATGTACAGCTAAAGGAAATTTTCAAAGATGAAAAGCGCCCGGTTCTTGTATATACGGATGATGAAACCGAAGAGGTTGTTGGATATTGCTTCTGCATTTATAGACAGCATATTGAAAATCCGATTTTGACAGATGTCAAGACACTTTATATCGACGACCTTTGCGTAGATGAAAAAATGCGCGGTCAGCACATCGGCAAGCTGTTGTATGAGGCAGCGGTCGAGCTTGCAAGAAAGAGCGGCTGTTACAACCTGACACTTAACGTTTGGAGCTGCAACCCCGGAGCCGTGCGATTTTATGAGGGGCAAGGATTGACAGTGCAAAAGACAGAAATGGAATTGATACTTTGATGAATTTCGCCTACCTTTATCGACGCGCTCTAGCAAATAAGGTGTTGAATGATAGAGGGACGAGCGACGTGCAGCGACTATGCTTGCGAGCCGTCGGAGAACTCGCGGCCTCCAGTACCCGAAGCGACCTAAAAGTGTTTTTTAATACTATTGTTTACATATAGTCCACATATTCCACTAAAACGCACCGTTTTGCACATTGTTTCCGTTATTTCCGTATAGAACATTTCCTGTTGTGGTCAGTTGCGTGGTCAAACCTTGAAGGACACGTAAAAGAGAAATGCGTAGAGCTTCGGAAAGTCTTTCCTCCCCATTAACAAAACCTACCCGTGTTAAGAAATACGCACACAATATACGCTTGATTTTCTATATTGTAGCTCTAAAGCGAAGAGAAGTCAAACACTTTGGATGGCAAAATTTTTGTCATCCTTAAACAAAGATCAATCGAAAAATCACTATGCCTAAGACAATGAAAAGCTTCTCGCGTTGATCAAAAATTGGTCAGCATGAAACAAAGAAAAGACCGCCACGGACAAAAGTGACGGTCTAAAATTATAATGAAAAATCACTGTGACTAAGGCAAAGAAAGATCCATGAAAATTAATTACTTGAGATCAAATTGTTGTTAATTGAGTCATTTCAACGGGTGCGGATAAGTCTTAACATACTATCATGAATATTTTGTATCGCTTGTTATATAAACTAGTAATAATAAGATATTTGTGAAAAACTTGATTTTTTGGCAAAAATATGTTATACTTGTGAGGGAAGATGTGATAAATTTAATAAAAAAATGGTATAAATATAGAAAAATAAGAACCGAGAAAAACAAAAAAAAGGAGGAACATATGATAGACAGTTTAGTAAAATCTCCAAGGAGTAGGATTTCTTCAGCGGAGTTTGGAAAGCACTCAATAGCGGGAGAGTTTAAGCGCGTTG
>JAZSJG010000081.1:0-8889 GCA_045534215.1 Eubacteriales bacterium | reverse complement strand
AGAAAAGTTCGTCGTTGTGCACAACAAAGAATGTACAAAACACACAAAACCCGCATTGGCAAAAGAAAAGCGGCTCGGGTGCAGAGCCGCTGAAAGTTAATTGAGATTGATTAGTTTTCTTATCTCTGCGGAGCGAAGCATAACTACTGCGCATACGAGGCAGATAAGGAAATCTACACCGAGAAAGCTTCCGTTGTAAGCCAAGGAATAGATGTATTTTCCCATTCCATCCGGAGCCCATTGCTTCCATATGGCAACACCGGTTATAAAATGGCAGACAAATCTTAAAAGAACGCATGACGTCATTCCAAAATACACAGCAATCTCTTGATTTTTGAAAATTCCCAAGTTTTTGAATATGCCTGCAAATCCAAGCAGTGTAAACGGCACTATGTAATCAAGTGCCACGCACAAGATGAGCATGCCAACACCCTCGCAGTAAGGGAATACATTTCCGGAAACCAAAGCTTGAAAAGCTTGGGTTAGCGAATAGAGAAATGCTGTGCTCACTCCTACACGTGTTCCGTATTTCACGGAAAGGAGCATAATCGGCAGCATGCTTGCCACCGTTACCGAACCTCCGAGAGGCATCTCGTAAAGCTTGGCACAGGAAAGTGCAAAGGCAAGAGAGAGCATTACTGCGGATTCGGCAAGAATTTTTGTGTTTTTCATAAAATACCTCCTAAAAGCAATCTGCCGCACAGGACATATCATCCGTGCGGCAGATTACAGGTATCTTCCATATTATCTTCCTACGACGGCATTATCCGTATCAGGTTTAAGGGTTTGACATTTGTCATCTCAGCACATAGCACCCCTGATGTATATTCTGTTAGGCATTTAGATTATAGCATGTTAATCTTCAAATGTCAAGCAAAAAAGTCAAAATTGCCAAATCACAAGAAGCGTACCGTTTTCAACACTTATCTTTGCGGGTGTATCCTTGAATTTATTTGACACGCCCAAGGGGTAAGAAGGAGAGAGGACCGCATTTTCAAGCTCGTACTCAAGCCCTCTTATCGAAACACCCGACGCTTCAGCGCCAAAGGCGAATACGGAAATGTATGAACCGCTCTTTCCGAAGAACTCTCTTTCTTCGTTTTTCATGGCAACAGCGACACCCTCGGGAGCATATATGGCTGCATCGCATCCCTGCTCCTTGATATAAAAAAGCAAACAATAATTTGCAAATGTATGGTCCTGGCGTCCTCCGGTAGCACCGTAAATTCTAAAAGATTTATACCCTCTGCGCCGTCCTTCAAGGAAAGCGAGAAGAATGTCGGTTTCGTCCTTCTTTTCATTAAAACGGAGAATGTCGACTCCCGAAAAATCCGATTTTATCGAATCCATATCTCCAATAAGCAAATCAACCCTTATCCCGTGTCTTGTAAGAGAGTCAAATCCACCGTCAGCCGCTATCACAAAATCTGTTTCATCCGGCTTGATATCAGTATTAAAGTCGCCTGCGCCGACTATATAACAAACGTTCATTATCAGTCCCTCGTTTGTCCTTTTAGCATTTCGTCCAACGCCCTCATGACGCCGAGCTTTCCGTATTCGTACGTCAATCCGCCTTGCATATATGCAGTATACGGAGGGCAAAGAGGACCGTCACAGCTCAGCTCGTTTGTTGCACCGGTAACGAAAGTTCCCGCTGCCATTATTTCAGGATGCGGATATCCCGGCATGTCAGATGGCTCAGGAATACAGTACGCCTCAACAGGAGAGCCCATTTGAATACCTTTGCAGAATCGGATAAGATTTTCGGGGGTATTAAGGTTTACTGTTTGAACTATATCAGTTCTTTTTTCATCATATCTCGGAGATACCTCAGAGAATCCGAGAAGCTCAAGCATTCTTGCGGCAAATACCATGGATTTTAGAGTAGAGGCAACTGCTGCGGGTGCCATAAAAAATCCCTTGTAGAAGGAAGCAAGCTGGTTGTAGTTTGCTCCAAGAGATTTTCCGACACATGGTGCGCTAAGACGCTCTGCAATGTCCTCGATAATTGTGCTTTTTCCGACACAGTAAGCACCGCTTACGGCAAAGCCGGCACCGAGATTTTTCATCATCGAGCCGACAAAAACGTCAGCACCGACGTCTGTTGGTTCGCGGTCCTCCGTAAATTCTCCGTAGCAGTTGTCTACCATGACTATTGTGTCAGGGCAAGCTTCCTTGACCGCCTTTATTGCCTTTTCTATTTTTTCTATAGTAAGACTTTTCCTCTGTGAATATCCGCGGCTTCTCTGAATAGCCGCTACACGTACATCACCCTTCGCAACGCGCGCCTTGATAGCTTCAATATCAAAATCGTCGCCGACAAGGTCTATTTCCTCATATTTAACTCCGCACTTTATAAGAGAGTTTTTGCTATCTCCTGCTGTTCCTATTACACTTTTCAGGGTGTCGTATGGCTCTCCCGAGATATACAAAAGCGTTTCCCCGTGCTTAAGAAGCCCTCCAAGAGTTACGTAAAGAGCATGAGTCCCGGACATGAGCTGGGGTCTGACGAGAGCATCCTCTGCTCCGAAAACCTTTGCGTATATTTCTTCGAGCTTATCTCTTCCAGAGTCTGTGTAGCCGTAGCCGGTTACCTCTATAAAGTCCGCCGTTGAAACGCGAAGCTCCTGAAAGGCATTTAACACCTTCGCTGAGCAAATAAGCGCATTTTCTTCTATCGCCTTAAATATTTGCTTACAGTCGGCCTCTGCACGCTCTGCAAGATTTGAGGTATATTCACTAATATTGTATCCGTAATACATTACAGTTCCTCGCGCTTTTACAAGCTCGCTTTCCTTTGATTTATTCGAATTAATTTATTGAAACGTCAACCGGGTAGAGTATCTTAAGCTGGTTAATTTTAGATGTATATGCCTTGTTCTGCTTCTCGCCTAACAAAGCAGCTTTAAGACGCTCTGAAATCTCTGAAAAATCCGCTGCCTTTGGCTCTGATTTCGAGTTAAGCTTGATAAGATGGTATCCAAATTGGGTTTTAACCGCCTCTTTCGTAATCTCGCCTGTTTCCATCGAAAATACTGCGCTGTCAAACTCGGGAACCATCTGTCCGCGTCCGAAATCTCCAAGGTTTCCCCCGTTTTCTTTCGAAGGGCAGGATGAGTATTCCTTAGCGGCATCCTCGAAGCTGATTTCACCATTTGCGATTTTTTTGTAAATTTCTTTTGCTTTGTCTTCGGTATCAACGAGTATGTGACTTGCGTTGACGGTAGCTTCGCTTATGAAATGCTCCTTGTTGCTTTCATAGTATTCGCGCGCTTCTTCGTCGCTTACTGTTATCGAAGCAACTATTTTGTTGCTTGCGTATCCGATAAGAAGCTCTTCTTTAAGGCGGTTAAGCTCTGCCTTGTATTCTGCCTCTGCCTCGTAAAGATTTCTTCTTGCATCAAGCAACAGAAGCTTGTTGTCTATAAGCTGATTGAGAACTGCACGTCTTCCTTCGGGATTGTTATAGGTTGCGCCTCTTTGTCCAAGATAATTAATAAAGCTGTCAACGTCTGCTTCTGTAATTGAAAATCCACCGACTGTAGCTAAAATTTTGTTTTCCATGATTTTCTCCTTATTTTATCGGGGTGGTCCCGTTCTTTACAATTTGTTTCTTAATCCCTTCGGGTAATGATTTTTTATTACTCCCGAGGACATTTTTCCGCCTCCAAGTGCTACGGAATTGTACAGAACAGCGCACCAACCGCTTGTTTGCACATCCTTCGCCTCTATTTGTTCACCGGCAAGATATTTTTCGCATCTTGAATCACCAGACAAGAGGTTTTCTTGGCGTACAAAAAGATTTCCATAGCATGAAAAGAATTGATGTGAGGGGAATAAAAGACCCTTTTCAACCTTTCCTATGAGAACGCCTGCTGAAAATACTGATTTTGGCATAATGGGGATGCCGTGTGAAATTAAAACAAGATTTTCACCGCATTTTGCAATTCTTCCCTTAGGGCGACTTGTAAGATTTTCCTTGAAGAATTTTTCTGCTGCGGAAAGCTCGTCCCGCGACGGTGGTCTTGTCGAGTCATTGTATAAGACCTTTTCCTTTGCATCAGACATTTCCTTTTGCAAAAGTGCAACGAACTGTCCTTCGCCGGAGCTTACATGCGGATAAAATCTTCTGCACAGGTTAAGGTTGGTATTTTTTGCCCCGGGAAAGATAATGCCGTCCCGTGTAGCGTTTTTTAGGTGTTCTTTTACTTCTTTTATGGAATATTCACTGTGTGAAGAAATAAAATCGTCAACTACTTTTTCATTTTCCTCTAAGGAATATGTACAAGTAGAGTATATGAGATATCCGCCCGGCTTCACCACCGCGGAAGCATTTTCTAAAATCTCCCTGCCTCTTTTTGCACAGAGCAGAACATTTTCCTCGCTCCACTCCTCTACTGCCTCTCGGCTTTTGCGGAACATTCCCTCGCCCGAACAGGGTACATCGGCTATTACAAGGTCAAAATAGTTCGAAAACATTTTCGGGAATTCCCCTGTATCGAGTGAAGTGACCGTGGCATTCTTAATTCCGAGACGCTCGAAATTTCCCACTGTGATTTTAGCTCTTTTGGGTACGTATTCATTCGCAATTATGCTTCCGCATGCCGCTGATGCAGCTGCCTGTGAGGACTTTCCTCCCGGGGCAGAACAAAGGTCAAGGATTTTCCAATTACAACCGATATCAACCGAGGCAAGTGCTGACATAGCACCGGGGTCTTGAACATAAATCATTCCGCTGTGATGCTCCGGTGTGTGTCCTACATTTTCAATATTTGCTATGTAACCGTTTTTTTCGTAAGATATAGGGGACAGTTTACTTAAAAAGGTGTCTGAAAGAGAAGCTCTTGTTGCCTTGAGCGTGTTTATTCTCACTCCTCTTACAGCAATATCTTGAAGAGAGGCAGCAAAGCTGTCATATTCTTCACCGAGCAGATTTTTCATTCGTTCGATGAACTTCAAATCGTTCATATAGGCCACCCCCTCATTTTGTGCACACAAAATTATACATCAATTCGCCATGAAAGTCAATATAAAAGATTTATATAGAAATAAATTCGGGCACATGATTGACTAACGGGGAAAAGGGTGATATACTTGATTTACAGAGAAAGGAGGGGGTTGTAATATGGAAAAAGCTTATAAAAGCGCAAACGGCGTATGCATATACGGATATAAAAATCCGGCATTACACGGTTTTTTCATTTCTCTTTTTGTCCGTGCCGGCAGCATGTATGAAACGGAGGAGGAGAGCGGTATTACACATTTTTTCGAACACGTGGCAATAAGAAACGTAAACAAAGCAATGTCAAATGAGCTATACTCCTCTCTTGACCGCAAAGGCGTTGAATTCAATGCCTCCACGTTCTCTGAAATGGTGCAGTTTTATGTAAGCGGCTCAAGCAAGAATTTTGATTTTGGTGCTGAAATTATCGCACGGCTCCTTTCCCCCATAATCTTAAGCCGTGATGAGATTGAAACAGAGAAGCGTAGAATTAAAGCCGAAATACGCGAGAGCGATGAGAAGAATTCCATTCTATCATTTACAAATGGCATAGTTCATGAAAACACCTCTCTTGCGCGCCCCATAACAGGCACGCTTTCTGCCGTTACCAAAATTAATGCAAAGCGATTAGAGTTTTTTAGAAAAAGGAACTTCACAAAGGAAAATATCTTCTTTTACGTTACGGGAAACTTTGGGGACAAGGATATAAAGAAGCTTATCTCAGAGGTGGATAAGTATACTCTCGGAGAGGGAAAAGAACATAATAATATAGCCCCCGTGTCGCAAAAATTCTCAAGGCGTGACGGTGAGGTGTTCGTCAAAAGTTCAGATTTCACGCTGGCAAGATTCACATTTGATATAGACATGGGGCACGTCAGCGTTCCGGAAACAGATTTGATTTATGATAAGCTTTTGTCGGGATACAATTCTGAGTTTTTCATAGAAATGAGCGAGCAAAAAGGGCTTTTCTATGATTTAAACGGTGCACTCGAGCGATACCGAAATATAGGGCAGCTTTACTTTTCCTATGAAGTAAGAGAAAAGGACCTGGCAACAGCTGTTAAAATGACGGTTGATATACTCAAACGCTTCAAAAATTCGACACTTTCCGCAGGGGAGCTTATGAAATCCGGATATGTTGATAATGCCCCCCTTCTATATGATGACATGAGAGAATTCAATTTTACCATGGCATATGACAATCATATTATGCAGCTTGAATATCCCACTATAGAAAGCCGCGCAGCTGCCTATTCAAAAGTCACACCGTCTGATATAAGACGGGCAGCGTGTCAAATTTTCAGGAAAGAAAATCTGACACTTACTGTAAAAGGCGATAAAAAGAAAATAGATACCGAAGAACTTAAACAAATAATAGCAGAGCTTTAAGAAAAATATAACCTCTCACAGCATAGCGAGTAAGCTATACAGTGAGAGGTCTTTTTAGTGCATATATGTGTCATTAATTCAGCTTAAGCATTGTTTTCCTTAGAAATATGCTTGAGATACGCGTTTATAAATCCGTCGATTTCTCCGTCCATAACCGCATCGATATTTCCGTCCTCATATCCGGTGCGAGTGTCTTTGGCAAGCGTGTAGGGCATGAACACGTAGCTTCGTATCTGGCTGCCCCATTCTATATTTGCCTTGTTGCCCTGTATGTCCTCTATTCTCTCAAGCTTCTCTCTCATTTTTATTTCCATGAGCTTGGATTTGAGCATTTTAAGAGCAGTTTCCTTGTTTTGAAGCTGGCTTCTTTCGGTCTGGCATCCTACAACTATACCCGTCGGCTTGTGTACAATTCTTATTGCCGAGTCGGTTTTGTTGATGTGCTGACCTCCTGCACCGCTCGAACGGTGGGCCGTAACTTCAATATCCTCATCTCTTATTACAATAGAATCGTCGTCGTCAAATTCGGGCATTACCTCTACCGAGGAGAAGGAGGTATGACGTCTTCCCGAGGAATCAAACGGAGATATTCGTACAAGGCGGTGAACGCCGTTTTCACTCTTCAAGTAGCCGTAAGCATTTATACCCTCAACCATTATTGTTGCGGATTTTATTCCTGCCTCGTCACCGTCAAGCCAGTCTATAAGCTTAACGTTGAATCCGTGCTTCTCTGCCCAGCGGGTGTAAAGACGGTATAGCATAGATGCCCAGTCTTGTGCCTCGGTGCCGCCTGCACCGGGGTGAAATGAAATAATCGCATTATTTTTGTCATACGGACCGGAAAGAAGAACCTCAATTCTCTTTTTCTCTGCTTCTTTTTCTATATAATCTGTTTCGCAAAGGACCTCTTCGACCGAGTCCTCATCCGATGCTTCTATTGCCATTTCGCAAAGAGTATAGGTGTCCTCAAGCTTTGAGCAAAGCTCCTCGTAGCTTTCCACCTTCGTTTTTAACTGTTTGATTTCCTGAAGCTTTTTTGAGGATTTTTCCGCGTCATTCCAGAAATCCTGAACCATCGTTTCGCGTTCAAGGTCAGCCGCGCGCTCCTTCGCTTCCTCTATTCTTAACTGATTGCCAAGCTCCGCTATAACGCCGCGCAGCTCGTTCAGCTTTCTCTTCGCTTCTTCAAGCGCAACAATCATCGTTCAAACTCTGCCTTTCCGCATCTAAAAATGCATATAATTACCATTCTGATTATTAACTGTATTATTATATCATAATCACAGTAACACAAGCCAAAAGGCTTGTGAAAAGGCGCAGCCTTTAAAGTCGCATCGCAATGCGACCTGTGTTATGTCAATGTTCTCACGGCTTTTGTTTACACAAAAGGTCAGGCTGCGCCTGACAAAGTTCGCTCCTTACAAGAGCGAACCCGTGAGGTTGTTATATCATAGTTTTTGTTATTTGTAAATATATTTAGCGATATTTTGCAAAAGCATCTCCCGAGAGATAAAAAAGCCTCGCCCCACGGGAGAGGTGGCGGCGTAGCCGACGGAGAGGGTAATATTACGCGAAAGCACCCTCTCACCCGCTAACGCGAGAGCTCTCCCTTTGGGAGAGCCTTTGGTTTTTACAGCTTTTGTGCTCATAGAATGGACAATAATTAGGTTGTAGTCTTTAATTAAGACCCTGCATTCTCGGGCGCGAATATAAGAATGGGGCTGTCACATTTAGGCATAACCGAACGAAAAAGGGCGTAGGTATTCGAGAGAGTCCCTACACCCTTGTTTTTAACTAAATATTTGATAATTAAGGTTGAAAACCTAAACGGTTTTCTCCTTTCTTATTGTTTTTCGTTCTATTTCCGTTCTCACGCTCTGCCGTACCCTTGTACGCCTACGCTCGCGAGAACGAAAATTTCTGCTCTAAATCTGTTCGCCCCCGAGGCTTTTCTCATTAAGAATTCGCTTAAAATGCAAATCTCACTATCTTTTTCTGTTTTTGCTTTGATATTTCTGAATTCTTAATGAGACAGCCTCTTTTTTATAACCAAAAGTTTTATGCTTTCTGGACAGAGATAGTTACCTTCTCGCCGTTGATATTCCATTCCTTGGAAAATTCAAGCGTTCCTTCGCTTACGGAAAGCGCAAGAGTCTCGTCCATAATTTCCTTTGCGTTGCGCTCTGCGATAGCAAGCACGGTCGCGTTGCCGGAGAATGCGACCTTGATGTTATCCATAACCTCAAAGCCTGAATCCTTACGCATCGTCTGAATCTTTGAGATTATCTCGCGCACGTTGCCCTCTTCAATAAGCTCGGGGGTAAGGCGCTTGTCGATAACTACGGTGATTCCGTTATCACCGAGAGATTCAAAGCCGTCCTTCTTGGTCATTTCTATAAGAAGGTCTTCCTTCGTAAGAACAATTTCAGCACCCTGTGCTTCGAATTAAAAGCTTCCCGACGCTTCAAGCACGTCCATTGCGGCGTTGCCGTCAAGAG
>JAZSJG010000107.1:0-13669 GCA_045534215.1 Eubacteriales bacterium | reverse complement strand
TCAAGTCCTGTGAGCTTTCTTATTTTCTCAAGTCGGTATACGAGAGTGTTTCTGTGAACAAAAAGCTTTCTTGAGGTCTCGGAAACATTAAGATTGTTCTCAAAGAAGCTTTGAACCGTCATAAGAGTTTCCCTGTCAAGTGATTCAAGAGAGCCCTTTTTGAAAACCTCTTGCAAGAAAATTTCACAAAGGGTGTTGGGAAGCTGATATATAAGACGTCCTATTCCAAGGGACTCGTAAGACATGACGGGCTTTTCTATATCAAAAACCTTTCCGACCTCAAGAGCAACTCTTGCTTCCTTGTAAGCTCTTGCCAGGTCCTTAAGATTTTCAACAACAGAGGAAATACCGATAAGAAGCTTTGCGGAATGCTCGGATTTCGCCTTTGCAATTATTGAATTTGCAAAAGCAACGAGGTTTTCGGCCTTTTCGTGAGCACCAACTTCTTTGACAATCACTATATCCTGCTCGCTTATGTTGATTACGTAATCTCTGCCCGGGTCATCAATCATGCCTTGTATAATTTCGTACGGGGGAAGGGATGAGCCACTTTGGAATTTAATAACGATAACAGCTCTCATTTCGTCGTTACTGAAATGAAGCTCGTTTGATTTTATGTAAATATCGCTGGGGAGAATATTATCAAGAATTATGTTTTTGATAAAAGAATTTTTGTCATATTTTTCGTCGTAAAGACTTTTTATGTTTCCGAGAGCTACGGCAAGAATCTGTGACATCTTGTTGGCGTGCTGGTCGCCACCCTCAACGAATGCTATGTGCTCAAACTTTTTATTAGAACCGAAGAAACGGTAGGTGTAATCCTCAAAAACCAAAAAATCGGAAGAAAAGGAAAGATCTTCCTTTACTCTCTGCTTTGATTCACCGATTTTTCCAAGCTCGCTGCAGGCAATTATAATACCGTTTTCATCTATGACTCCGATAACACGTCCTATGACATCCTTCATCTGATGGATAACTGTTTGAAATAAACGGTTAGACATAAAAACTCCATTCTGCCGAATAAACGACCTTCCAGACCGATTGTACGGTCCTAAAATAAAAATTGTCTTTTAGTGATACTGTACTACATTTTAACTTATTTTTTGATATTTTTCAATAGTTTTTTCAAAAAAATTTTATTAATATACAAAAAAAGGCGGTCGAAATTGTACAAAAGTATCACCCGTGAAGAAAAAAGTGAAAAAAAGTAAAGCAAAAAAATACTTTCTTAGAGCTCGAATCTGTAAGAAATTGCAGCAAGAGTATATAAGGGGGCTGTTTCACACCGCAAAATACGCGGACCAAGATTTACAGGTATAAGTCCCGATTCTATTGCCCTTTGAGCTTCGCTTATACTAAATCCGCCCTCCGAGCCGACAACCACTGACACTGTTTTTACATCTTGAGCTTCCATAAGAACCTCTTTAAGCGAGCGAGTGCCGTCCCCTTCATAGCAAAACAGGGGGAGGTCCGAAGCATTTGCCTTTTCTAACATTTCTTCAAAGGTTATAGGTAAAAGCACCTGTGGAATTATAGAGCGACCGCATTGCTTTGCTGCTTCTGTCGCTATGCGGCACAGACGTGAATTTTGCTTTTCAGCTTTGTCGGGGTCAGGGCGCTTTATGCATCTTGAGGACTCAAAGGGAATAATAGCCGAAGCTCCAAGCTCAGTTGCTTTTTGTATTACGGTTTCAAGCTTGTCTGATTTTGGATACGCCATATATACCCGTATTTTAACCGGGGGCTCTGTTTTGCCGGGGGCGGAAGAGAGAATTCGACACAAGCATACCTCATCCCTGATTTTTTCCAATAAACAGAGATGCTCTCCGCCGTGCATATCGCATACGGTGATTTTATCGCCCACCGCCATTCTTAAAGCTCTTGCAATATGACGTGCATCGTCACCCGTGATTTTTATTTCGCTGTCTGCAATGTTTTCGCTTTGCACAAAAAATCTTGGCATATAGCACCTCTTCGTTATTTCGATTTTTTTACCATAATGGCAACCCAGTCGTTTTCCTCTTCCTTGCGAATTATCTTATAGCCGTTTTCCGATATTGCATTTTCAACCTCGTTTAAGCGAGGCGAGATTATGCCGGAAAGAATAAGAGGTGCATCATCTGTAATATAATCCGAAATATCGGGAAGCATACGTATGATTATATCTGCAACAATGTTTGCAACGCAAAAATCGTATTTTCCGCACGTTAAATCAACACCTTTAAGCAAATCCGATGTTCCAACCGTGATATTTTTGCAGCCATCTGCTTCTGCGTTTTCCTTTGCCACTTTAACTGCAACAGGGTCAATGTCGTAAGCGTTTGCGCTCTTTACGCCGAGCTTTGAGGCACAGATTGAGAGAATACCCGAGCCGGTTCCCACGTCGAGAAAACGTTCGCCGCCGCGTATTTCGTCCTGCATCATAAGCATAACAAGACGAGTGGTTTCGTGAGTTCCCGTGCCAAATGCCATTCCGGGATCCATTTTTATTATAACCTCGCCCTCTTTCGGTTCGTAGCTTTCCCAAGCGGGCACTATAGTTACACGGCCGAGGGGTATGGGCTTGTAGTATTTTTTCCAGCTTTCTGCCCAGTCCTCTTCATTCATACCCTCGGTGAATATTTTTGCATCTATATTGAGTGACGAAAAACGCTCCTTTAAGAAGGC
Source organism: Eubacteriales bacterium (assembly GCA_045534215.1). Classification (GTDB taxonomy): domain Bacteria; phylum Bacillota; class Clostridia; order Oscillospirales; family CAG-272; genus UBA1740. Next base: position 11,002 of record JAZSJG010000107.1, on the reverse strand, counting down.
GGAGCATTCCGCAATGCTCTTTTCTTCGGGAACAAAAACGGATATTCTGGATACCGTCTTGTCTGCTTCAAGTATACTTTCGTCAACGAGGTCTCCGTACATTCCAAAGAGGGAAAAATCGCTGTAATCCTCTATCATAAGTCCTGAATCAATCATGCTCATAACTGCAGATGCCGATTCAAGATTTTCGCATTTTATTTCGGCTGTAAGCTTAGTCCAATTTCCTGCCATTTGTAATTATCTCCTTTGCTTTTTCAACGTCACAGCTTATTTGCTCTATTAATTTTTCCGCATCCGGAAAAGCTCTTTCCTCGCGTATGAAGGATAAAAGCTGTAATATCACAGATTTTCCGTAAAGGTTTTCGCACGTCTCTAACACGAAGGTTTCGGCATGAAGAGCCCTTTGTTCAAATGTAGGACAGCACCCTACGTTAGTTATGGAAGGAAAAATTTTATCTTTTGTTATAAGAGTAGATGCATAAACGCCCTTTCTTATTGAATTAAACGAAAAAGAGGTGTTTACAGTAGGAAAGCCAAGAGAAGCACCCCTGCCGTCTCCGTGCTCAACCTTTGCTATGGAGAAGTACGGCTCGCCGAGAAGAATGTTTGCTTTTTCTATATCACCCGTTTCGAGAAGCTGCTTGATTTTTGTGGTTGATACCTTTTCACCCTCAAAGGAAATTTCATCTTTTATGAAGCATTCTCTCCCCGCTTGACGCATAAGCTCGTCAAGCATCTTTGAATCACCCAAAGCGCCCTTTCCGAAACGGAAATCGTATCCGAGAACGGCGATGCGGCAATTCATATCTCTGAGAAGACACTCTTTTACAAAATCCTTGGCGTCAATATCGGATACCGATGAAAATTTTGTGACTATTATCGCATCTGCACCGAGATTTTCAAAAATTTTGAGCTTCTCTTTGTCTGAATAAATCCGGCCACCTGCCTTGAATTCCGAATCTGCATAAAAGGTGAATATAGCAAAGGGCATAGAACGCTCTTTCGCGATTTTCTTGGCTTCCTTGAGCAACGCCCTGTGTGCGATATGAACTCCGTCAAATAAGCCGAGCGCGACGACGGCCTCGGAAATTGCGAGCGTTTTTCCGGGCGTATATTCGAAAACCTGCATTTTTTGCCCTCCTTCTCATAATAATATAATTATTATACAGCTAAAAGTATACATTGTCAAACATTTATTGCTGTTTTAATTGACAAACAATGGCTTTTGTGTTACAATTGTAAATGATTTTTATTCCAAGTGTGAAACAGTAAACTTAAAAAGCCGCGTGTAACGGCAGAAAAGGAGAGCTTTATCTGTGAAGCTTAATTATAAAAAGACAATACTTGTGGGCTTTGCTTTCTTTCTCATAAGTGTATTCTGGAGTGCTTATGACAGCATTGTTCCGCTTATTTTGACAAACAAATACGGCCAGAGCCAAACCTTGTCGGGAACTATTATGTCCCTTGACAATATTTTTGCCGTGTTTCTTCTCCCTGTGTTCGGTGCAATTTCGGACAAGGTGAACACAAAATACGGAAAAAGAACACCGTTTATTGTGGTAGGAACTATTCTTGCCGCAGCTTTTATGGTTTTTCTTGGTATGATACCTAATGTATGGGTTTTCATTGCGGTTTTGCTTGGCGCACTTCTTTCAATGTCTGTGTTCCGCTCTCCCGCTGTTGCTCTTATGCCCGACGTAACGGTAAAGCCCCTGCGTTCTAAGGGAAATGCAATCATCAACCTCATGGGAACTGCGGGCGGTATGATTGCACTTGGCTTAAGCATACTTTTCAAGACCGAGGAAAAGGGAAAGACCGATTTCACATGGTATCTTGTGGTAATAAGCGGTGTTATGCTTGTTTCGCTTGTTGTTTTCTTGCTCACAGTAAAGGAAAACAAATGGGCTGCCGAAATGGTTGAGGAAAGTAAAAGCATCGGATTTGCAGATAACGTTCTTGAAGAGGAAAACGAGACGGGGAAAAAAGAAAAGCTATCCCCATCTGAGCTTAAGTCGCTTCTTCTCATTCTTGCATCAGTTGCTTTCTGGTATATTGGCTACAATGCAGTTACAAGTAAGTATTCTGTTTATGCGACGGAAATTCTCGAGGTTCCCTATAACGTAACTCTCCTTGTAGCACAGGGTGCGGCTATAATTTCATTTGTGCCGGTCGGAATGCTTGCGAGCAAAATAGGACGCAGAAGAAGTATTCTTATCGGAGTAGGAATTCTTGCGCTCTCCTTCCTCGGAGCTTCCTTTGTTAAAGCGGGAACGAACGAGATTGTAATGTATACACTTTTCTCGCTTGCAGGTATTGGCTGGGCTACTATCAACGTAAACTCCTTCCCGATGGTTGTTGAGCTTGCGAAAAGAAGTGACGTTGGAAAATACACGGGTTACTATTACACGGCATCTATGTCGGCACAAATTGTAACACCCATCCTCTCCGGTGCTCTTATCGACTGGCTTGGCTGGAATATATTTTTCCCGTATGCAGCACTCTTTGTTGCTATTTCATTTGTAACTATGTTCTTCGTTCAGCACGGTGATGCGCACCCCGATAAAAAGGGTGTTCTCGAATCCCTCGACGTAGACGACTGATAAACAAAAGGCGCTGCACGGCTATGCGGCGCCTAAATTTTCAAAAAGGAGCTTTAAGATGGACCTTTGGCTAAAAATAACGATAGGCGTTGTCGCTTTTATTCTAATCAGCTTTGGAATTTATCTTTTTCTTATATGCCCCGGCAAAAACAAAAAGGAAATAGAGAAGTACACTAAATATAAATATGCACATCGCGGGCTTCACAAGGAGGGCGTTGCCGAAAACTCTCTTTCGGCTTTTCGGGATGCCGTTGAGGCGGGATTTGGAATAGAGCTTGACGTTCGCCTTTCCTGCGACGGAGTGCTTATGGTTTTTCACGACGATACCCTAGACAGAATGACAGAGCAGACGGGGCGTGTCGACAAAAGAAGCTCCTCGGAGCTTAAAGAAATAAAGCTTCTCGGCACTGAAGAGGGCATTCCTACCTTTGATGAGGTGCTGAGTCTTGTTCGCGGCAAAGTACCGCTTCTTATAGAAATAAAAGAGGATTCTGTTGACACATCTGTGAGCGAGAAGGTGGCAGAGCGTCTTAAGACCTATGAAGGAGATTATATAGTTGAATCCTTTAATCCGCTTTCTCTCGGAGTCATAAAGAAGAGAATGCCAAGCGTTATTATAGGACTCCTCTCTCAGAATTACCTGAAAAGTCCAAAGTACAGAAAGCCCGTGCACTTCCTATTGCATCATTTTCTTTTGAATTGTGCTTGCAGACCTAATTTTATTGCGTTCTCGCATGAGGACGTAAAAATTCCTTCATATAAAATGCTTATGGCATTTTTTCCACGCCCCTCGTTTGCATGGACGGTAAAGAGTGAAGAAGAGGAAAAGCGCGCACTTGCAAACGGCTTCGACAGTGTGATTTTCGAAGGATATATTCCTAAAAAATAATTCTTAAGGACATTAACTCTTAATTTAATGAGGCGAAAAAATGAAATTTCAGCTTGTTGCAACCTGCCTGTTCGGTCTTGAGCATCTGCTTGGAGAGGAGATAGACGCTCTCGGCTATGAGAGGGTTTCCACAATAGACGGCAGAGTTACCTTTCTTGCCGACTCTTGGGCAGTAGCGCTTTCCAATATATTTTTGAGGTACGCGGAAAGAGTGTATATAAAGCTCGGTTCGTTTAAGGCGGAAAGCTTTGAAGAGCTTTTTGAGGGCACCCGTGCGTTAAATTGGCCTGATTTTATTGGCAAAAACGATGCCTTTCCGGTTAAAGGCCATTCAATAAAATCAAAGCTTTTCTCAATTCCCGACTGCCAGAGAATAATTAAAAAGGCGGTTGTCCGCTCTCTTTCGGAAAAATACGGCATAAGCATTTTCTCCGAGGAGGGAGTAAAGTATCAGATTGAGTTTTTCATACTAAACGATGAGGCAACTCTGATGATAGACACCTCGGGCATGCCCTTGCATAAGAGAGGATACCGCAAGGAGTCAAATAAGGCTCCTATTCGCGAAACTCTTGCTGCAGCTATTGCAGCAATCTCAAGACCGAGAGAAGAGGTTTTGCTTTGGGACCCGATGTGCGGAAGCGGAACTATCGCAATAGAGGCGGCGATGAAAATGAAAAATATTGCCCCGGGTATTATGCGAAGCTTCTGTTCAGAGAATTTTCCCTTTGTTCCAAAGAAAATGTGGGATAGCGCAAGAGAAGAGGCGCATGACCTCATAACCGATACTAAATTCGAGGCATATGCGAGCGATATTGACGAAAACTGCGTCGCCCTGACTTTAAGAAATGCAAAAAAGGCAGGGGTTGGCGATGTGATAAGGGCATTCAGACAGGATTGCAGGAAAATTTCTGCTCCCGGCCGCAGAGGAACCATTGTAACAAACCCTCCTTACGGAGAACGCCTTGGCACTGAGAGGGAGGTAGAGGCACTTTATCGGGAAATGGGAACCCATTTTCGTTCTCTTGCTCCGTGGCAGGTATACATAATAACCTCTCATCCGTTTTTTGAAAAGCTGTACGGCAAGAGGGCCGATAAGGTAAGAAAGCTGTACAACGGAATGCTTGAATGCCGACTTTATCAGTACTTCAAGAATGAAAAAAAGGTATAAATTGCTCGAAAAATTAAAAACATATTGGCTTTTTCGTAACAAGTATGTCATAAAATAAGAGTACAATACTTGTAAATAATATGCTTATGGAGTTTTTATGAAGAAAAGAATATTTAGCGCGCTGCTTGCGGTTGTGTTGCTTTTGTCGGTGCTTTCCTTAAGCTCCTGCTATATGCTTGATTATCTGGTTACCGGTTTTAACGGCAGCTCCGGCAAGGACAATTCCGACGGCTCAGGCGAGGACGGAAAGGATATCATATATAATGTGCAGAGCGGCGACACCAATAATATAACAGTAAATTCAAATGATTCTGCCGACATTCTTGTTGCGAGCAAGACGGTCTTATCTGTCGTTAGCGTTTACTCTAAATTTAAGGTCAGAACGGGCGGATATTTCCAGAACAATACAGAGGAAACTTATTCCGGTGCAGGCGTAATATACAAGCTTGACAAGGAAAAAGGTGATGCTTACGTTATAACCAATTATCATGTGGTTTACAATTATTACAGTCAGACTCAGAACAAAATAAGTGATGACATATCACTTTATCTTTACGGAATTGAAGCTACGAAGTACGCAATAAAAGCAGAGTACGTGGGCGGTTCTCCTCACTACGACTTGGCAGTGCTTAAGGTCACCAACAGTCAGGTGTTAAGAGAAAGTCCTGCTGCCGAGGCAACTGTTGCGGACTCGGATAAGGTTACAATTCTTGAAAAGGCGATTGCTGTCGGAAATCCTGAGGGTACGGGAATTTCAGCGACCGTCGGATACGTTAACGTCGACAGCGAAGAAATTTATATAAAAATGATAATCGGTGACGAGTATCATACAATACCTCTTCGCGTTATGAGAATTGATACTGCGGTCAACGGGGGAAATTCGGGTGGCGGTTTGTTCAACGGTAAGGGCGACCTTATAGGAATAGTTAATGCCAAAAGCGCCGATACCGAAATTGAAAACATAGGATACGCAATTCCCTCAAACGTTGCAGTAGCTGTAGCAGACAACATAATCGATTATTGCGACACAGCGGGCAAGCACTATAAGCAGGGTAATCAAAACGTTTTTCGAAGCATCGTCGGAATAACGCCGAACGTTACAGAGCTTGATGTTGAATACGATACACAAACAGGAAAAATCATAAAGAGCGAAAAGGTGGTCGTTGCCTCGATTGAAGATGGCAAGCTTGCAACAGGAAAGCTTAAGGTGGGGGACGTGATAAATTCTATCACCATCGATGGCACAGAATACAAAATAACAAGAAAGTTCCACGTATTCGACCGTATGCTTAAAGCAAGAACCGGTTCAACGGTCGTCTTTAACGTTACAAGAGAGGGCGCAGAACAAAAAATAGAGTTCACGATAACCGAACAAAATCTTGTCGCGTATTAATTCGCAGTACATGATAAGAAACAGAAAAATTGCAAAAATTGAAGGTGGAGGCACTGTGTTTACAATGTCTCCACTCGTTTTTTACTCCGATTTGAATTTTCTGTATGGGAAAAGGGGAGTGTTTGCCCGTGGCAAACTTGATGCATTCGCAAAGTGAATATGATGCACTCGCAGAGCGAACGTGATGCAACCTCGTTTCTCTCGGTCGTGAAGCATTGCCGCACAGTGTCAATGTGATATGGTTGTTTTCAAACTTACAGCTGGGTAAAATGCGAGGTGCTTACTTCTCCTCACGTTGTAGGGGAGGGGTCGCCCCTCCCGCATGCCAAAGCCATCGTTTTAACCGTAGCAACCCAGTCGCACCTTTTCGTAGGGGAGGGGTTGGCCCTCCCGAAAAAAGCAAAGACAAAATTCGAGCTTCCCAAAAATGTAAGAAGAACGATGAGGGAGGGAAAAACCCCTCCCCTACAGAGTAACGGCAATTTCCGCAAAACAACAAAGCTTTGCACACTTTACACACCGAAGCTCTCCGGGAAGGAGAAAAGCAATACAACACTACAGGGTAAAAGTGAGACGTTTATTTTGCCCCTTATCGTAGGGGAGGGGTCGCCCCTCCCGTTAGAATTCGCGACAATTTATACATTCAATGCCTTGAGTAGGAGAAATTTCATAAGATAAGGAGCAACCGAGTGATTAGGGCGATGGCATATTCTCATATGTCGAGCCCTATAAGTCGAGGGGCAACGCAGTATTATGGAATTTAATAAATCGCCGCAGGCAAGGCGTAAGGGCGCAAAAGAGGCGACGGATTGCAGATGTTGACATTTGCCCTTCAAGATGTTATACTTAAAATAACTTTTCAGAATATTAAAATATTCTGAGCAAAACAGATAACCATTAAAACGGGGAAAATCTCCCGCAAGAAAGGATATAAAATGCTGAAAATTAATGAAAAAATACACGGATTTGTTGTAAAAAGAGTTCTCGAAGTGCCGGAAATAAAGGCAACCCTCGTAGAAATGCGACACGAGGGGTGCGATGCGCGTCTTACGTTCCTTGATAGAGAGGACGAAAACAAAACCTTTTCTATTGCCTTTAAGACGATTCCCACCGACGATACGGGCGTTTTTCACATAATAGAGCATTCGGTGCTGTGCGGCTCGGAAAAGTATACGGTTAAAGAGCCCTTTGTCGAACTGCTTAAGAAGTCGCTCAATACCTTCTTGAATGCAATGACCTTCCCCGACAAAACAATGTATCCAATATCCTCAAGAAACGACAAGGATTTTTTGAATCTTGTGAGTGTTTATATGGACGCAGTTCTCAATCCTGCAATTCTTCACACGCCTAACATATTTTTGCAGGAGGGCTGGCATTATGAGCTCGATACAAAGGATGGCGAGCTTAAGACGTCGGGTGTCGTTTTGAATGAAATGAGAGGTGCATATTCTGCTCCAGAATCTCTTGGAATGTATCATATGGCGGCATTAATGTATCCCGATACCTGCTATGCCTGCGAGTCGGGCGGAAAGCCGGAGGCAATAACCGACCTTACGTACGAGGATTTTGTTGCTGCACACAAAAAATTCTATCATCCGACCACAGCGGAAATATTCCTTGACGGCTCGGTCGACCTTGATAAAACCCTTGCCCTTATATCCTCATATCTCGAAGGGTATGGAAAGCAGCCGCTTGATATAGATATTCAAGATAGACCCATGACTAAACCGGCAAAGAAAACCGTTGAATACGAAATTGCTCCCAATGAGGATAAGACAAATAAGACAAGAATGCTTCTCGGCTTCGCTTCCCATCGCTTTGACGAAAAAGTTAAAGGAATGGCTGTGAGCGTTATACTTGATGCGATATGCTCTTCAAATGAGTCCCCGCTAAAAAAAGCTCTTCTTGCGTCGGGACTGTGTGAGGATGTGCTTATAACCCCTTACGATTCCTTGAAGGACAATATGATTGTCATGGAATTTAGAAACGTAAAGGACGGTAAGTGCGAGCAGCTTGAGAACTTGTTCTACAGCGAGGCAAGAAGAATTGTCGAAGAGGGAATTGACAGAGAGCTTCTTACAGCTTCCCTTAACAGCTATGAGTTTAAGATAAGAGAAAAGGATTTCGGACGGCTTCCCAAGGGACTTGCCTATGCAATTACAATTCTCGAAAGCACACTCTACGGTCAGGACGCCGTCGAAGCACTTGCTTATGAAAAGAATTTCAAAGCACTTCGAGAGGGGCTTGAAACCGATTATTATGAAAAGCTTTTGCTTTCTGTATTTGTTGAAAATGAGAGCCGTGCGGCTGTTATAATGAATCCGTCCGCAACCCTTGGAAAAGAGCGCGCAGAAAAGGAAAGAGAACGCCTTGCAAAGATTAAGGCGTCACTTTCAGACGAAGAGCTTGAAAGGATTATTAAGCAAAATAAAGACCTCAAGCAGTGGCAACAGACACCCGACACGCCACAGGCAATGGCAACTATACCAACTCTTGATTTGACCGACGTATCGGACAAGGCAGAGGTGCTTGCCGAGGATGTGCTTACAGTTAGTGAAACGACAGTTCTTTCCCACAAGATTGCAACCGACGGCATTGAGTACGACGAGCTTCATTTTGACGTAAGCGACCTTGACGAAGGTGATTTCTTCGATTTGCGTATTCTTCTTGCGCTTATCGGAAATGTGGCAACCGAAAAACGAACGGCTCTTGAGCTTCAGAATCTTATCAAAAAGGAGCTTGGCTCATTTGATGTTCGCATGAGTGCTTTCACAAGAGAAAAGGAAGCAAAAGCTTATGTTGTCGTTGAAACAAGCGCCCTGAATCCTAAGAGAAGCTCCATAGTTGATATAGTTTCCGAGGTGCTTTACAGCTCGGTTTATTCCGACAAGGAGCTTATGAAGAACATCGTTCGTCAGCTCAAGATGGGTGCAGAGGACTCCTTTATTTCTGCAGGACACGCGGCAGGATACGGAAGATGCTCGGCATATGTCTGCTCTGAGGGAGCAATTCTTGAATACTATTCGGGATATGAATCTTACGTAAAAATAAAAAAGCTTGAGAAAAACTTCGACAGCGACGCAGATTGCCTGATAGAAAAAATATCGGCACTCGCTAAGCGTATATTCACACGGGAGCGTCTTACACTTTCCGTAACAGGTGATTTTGATAAAAATCACGCAGAGTCGCTCGTTGAAGCAATAATTCCCGGTGGAGAATATCGGTCGTCCTCCAATATTTCGCCTCTTGGCGTAAGACGAGAGGGAATTGTGATACCCTCTGAGGTTGCATATGCTGAAATGGGCTCAAATCTCGAGCTTTACGGTGAAAACAGGTGCGGCTCGTTGCTCGTCGCGCGTTCCATCCTTTCCTACGCATATCTTTGGAATGCAGTAAGAGTTCAGGGCGGTGCATACGGCACAGGACTCATCGTGGGAGCAGGCGGCTCAATTTGCTATTATTCCTACCGCGACCCCTCTCCTGCAAGAAGCGTGGGCATATATAAATCCGCTTCTGAATTTTTACGCAGCTTTGCCGACACGGAAAGCGACATCTCCGGCTTTATAATCGGTGCTGTCGGTGATGCAAATCCTCTTCTTACTCCTCGCATGAAGGGCTCGTCTGCCGCAGCTAACTACTTAAGAGGTGTAAGCTACGAGAAAAGATGTAAGACAAGAAAAGAAATGCTCGAAACCGATGCAAACGAGCTTAAAAGAATTGCGGATATTCTTGATAAGGTTGCAAAAACAGATGCAATTTGTATAGTGGGCGGCAAGGAAAAGCTTGACGCTTGCGCTGAAATAATTGACACGGTGCTTGAGATATAAGATGCCTATAATAGAAGTTAACGATATTTGCGCACCCGAGCTTGATGTATTTGCGCGACTTACAGGCGCACAGCTTATGTCACGCCTTGACCCCGAAAAAGCGATATTTATAGCCGAAAGTCCAAACGTTATAAAGGTTGCTCTCGATTCGGGGTGCGAAGTGCTCTCCATCTTGACGGAAAGACGGCTTATAAATGGCGAGGTGGGGAAATTAATCGAAAGATGCCAAAACGTGCCTGTGTATGTAGCTGAGAGGGAAGTGTTAAAATCTCTCACGGGCTACGAGCTTACACGGGGCGCGCTTGCGGCAATGCGCCGTCCTAAAGGAAAATCTCCGGAACAGCTTTGCGAAAATGCAAGAAGAATTGCCGTTTTTGAGGGTATAATGGACTCAACTAATATCGGTGCCCTCTTTCGCTCTGCTGCAGCGTTTGATATTGATGCGGTTCTCTTGACTCCGACCTGCTGCGACCCTCTGTCAAGACGTTCGTTAAGAGTCAGCATGGGAACAGCGCTGCAAATCGATTTTGCAAGAATTCCCGGAACAGAAAAGGATTGGGAAGATGGAGGGATAAGCTACTTGCACTCCCTTGGTTTTAAGACTGCTGCGATGGCTTTGAGAGAAGATTCTGTTTGCGTCGACGACCCATCACTGTTAAAAGAGGAACGGCTCGCAATAATCCTAGGCACAGAAGGAACGGGATTAATTAACAGTACCATAGAAAAATCCGATTACGTCGTTCGCATACCCATGTCACACGGTGTGGATTCTCTAAATGTGGCAGCTGCAGGGGCTGTAGTTTTCTTCGCCCTTTCTCGCTCTCGGGTGAAAAAATAGCCGCATACTGCGTTGCCCCTCGACTCGCAGGGCTCGACATATGAGAATATGCCGTCGCTCAGCTCGCTAAGTTGCGCCTTGTCTGCGACAATTTTTTCTACCCGAGAGAACTGGGGTAAAAATAGCCGCATGCCGCGTTGCCCCTCGACTCGCAGGGCTCGACATATGAGAATATGCCGTCGCCCTAATCACTCGGTTGCGCCTTGTCTTATGAAATTTCTCCTACTCAAGGCATTGAATGTATAAATTGTCGCGAATTCTAACGGGAGGGGCGACCCCTCCCCTAC
>JAZSJG010000096.1:0-3620 GCA_045534215.1 Eubacteriales bacterium | reverse complement strand
CTCCTGCATTTCCGTAAATTCGGGTTTCTCTACCGGAGCGGGATATCCGTCAGAAAGAGGCTCAGCATTATCATAGTCGGGTATATATATATTACTACCGATAGTTTTCAAAGGAGTCGTTTCAACCTTTTTTCCGCTTTTGTCATATCCGACAAATATGGTGTAATCTGAACTATAGTTTCCACCATCGTATTTTGCGACACGTCCGTCGGTAAGTGCATGAGAAATATAATAGAGCTGTGAAAGAAGAATAATATACTTCTGCTGCTTATTCTCGCTTGCAAGTGTTACTCTTACCTTATCATTTTGATAAAGCTTATCCAATGTTCTGAACAGCTCTGCAAAATTTATTCTGAAGCTATCATAATTCGTTATATAGTAATTGTATTTCTGCTCTTCTGTTTGCAAACTAAAATAATCGGTAAGAAGAGCTCTGAGATTCTCTGTTGCAGCCCCGGCTCTGTCAACAGTTGCCGGAGATACACCGACAAGCTCGTTTGCTATAAGGTGCTTGTTTGCAACGACGCTCGTAACGGTATCTCCCATAATTGCGTCATATATGGTTCTTTTAAGTTCTGTTACAGTGGTTTTAGTTCTATTGATTACGTTAAGCTGGAGCTTAACCGTGTTAAGTTTTTTCAAGTATTCTTCATACGCGTCTATCTTGGACTGATGCTGACTCGCGTACTTGAGGTACTCATCGTACAAAGCAAGATCCTCATTATATTTTTGTAGGGCAATGATATATGCATCGTGTTTTTCTTTATTGTCTTCATAATCCGCGTAATCGGAGAGATAGTCTAAATATTCATCATATTTTTCATCGTAAATTCTTTTTTGAGAAAGATATTCGGTGTATACCGCGTAAAGACTTTCGTATTCAGAAAGAGCCTCAAGATAAGCTTCGTATTTACTGCAATTTGCAATATACTCCGAATGAAGCTTGGTGTATTCCTTCTTTTTTTCGGCTATCATAGTCTTTAACGCGGGAGCGTCATTATACGCAAGGTTCAAAAGACGGTTTACGCTTTCCTTAGTAACGGTAAACTCCGCTGTATACTTTACGTCTGCCGTATCGTTCGTTACGTTTGTAAATTTAAGCGTATAATTCCCTGCGGTGACCGGTTTTAAAACCGAACCTACAGTAACTGAAACCGGCTTCCATACAACCGTAGTTCCGTTTTCGGCAAGATACGTATAATCCGAGACAGTAACGATTGCTTCTTTTTTTGCTTTGCTATAATCAACGGTTACGTATGAAGTCGGAATATTCGAGTTATATGAAAACACGAATCCGCTTTGTAATTCAAGATATTTCTTTTCGGCATCCGACAGCACAGTGCCAAGTTCCTTTTCGAGAAAATCATCAGCGTAAACCGTTGTTTTTGCGGTTGACGCGGGATATGAGTAATCGACGTCTGATGCAAGGCTCAAAAACGGAAACACAAATCCAACAAGCAAAACGAAGCAAAGGATTGCCGAAATCAATCGGCGCAATCTTCTTTTTAACAAATATCCCACCCCTTTCCATAATTTATAAATATATTAGTGAAATTATACCATTTATAAATATAAAAGTCAATAGTCAAGATTTTCCATATCGGTCAAATTAATAATAAATTTAAATAACCCCAAATGTCAAGTAATAATTTGAATTTTAGTTAAAAAAATTAATATTTAGTTTTTCAAGCTCAGTATTGAAGAGTTGCATGCTGCTTTTTCCGTCAAATATTCCTCTTGGATAGTTATTAATAAAGTCTTGTATTTCCGCAAGACGAGTATTGCTATATTCGCTTATTGCGCTACCCTTAGGCACAAATCGACGTATAAAGCCGTTTTGATTCTCATTACTGCCGCGCTCCGATGAGCAGTACGGATGACAGTAATAGACAGTGGTACGTTGCTTATTTGTATAAGGGGAATATTCCATTCCCAATGTATTTGAAAATTCTACACCGTTATCGCACGTTATCGTTTTGAAGATTTTCCGAAAGTTCTTACTTCCTATCTTACGCTCAAGACGGTTGAGCATAAGTACGGTGCTTGCTGCCGTTTTATTCGGAGATTTTAATATTATCTGAAAACGCGTCTTACGTTCAGTAAGAGATATCAGCGTAAATCCTTTTTTACGCTTACCAATAACAGAGTCAAGCTCCCAATGCCCGAAAGTGGTCCTCGCAAGGACTTCTTCCGGGCGTTTTTCTATATTGTTTTCCTTAGGGGGTTGCTTCGCTGTTTTTACCTTTTTATGCTTTTTTCGTTTATTACCCTTATGAAGCAAGTTTTTGTTTGAGATACGCAAAAATATGCCTTTATCTATATAGCTATATAACGTTACCCGGCATACTTCAGTATCAAATTTTAAATTGTGGTCCTTGATGTACAAAAGAACAGCTTCTGGAGAATATCCGCTAAGTATCATATCCTCTACAAATTTTGCAAACTTCATATCCTTACCGAGCTTTATAGGTGCACCTTTAGCTGTGGCGTTCAAATCCGCAGAACGCTGAGCTTTATCTGCGCTGTACTTTTTAGTTTCAGTCCAATCGTGATTACTGTGCATGTAATAGCCACGTTTCAATTCATGATAAATACCTTGCAACGTATAACCGAGTTCTTCGGCTATTTGTCTTACCGGGATTCCGGCATTATACAACGCTTCTAATTTATCTCTTGTTCTCCGGGAAAATATTTTATAGGTTCTTTTAGTTCTTTTCATGGGATATACTCCTTTTATGTCTAATCGACTTTTATACCTATGCGGTCTTATTGGGGTTAGTGTGGGATTGCGGAGGAAGGGCGTCGGAGGGACAAAGCACTGCTTTTTGTCCCCTCGCGACGACGGAAACCTTCTCTCCGCAATAATCCTCTACTTCAGTTTTATTGTTAAATTTGGTTTGCTCTGAGGAGCAGGGACAATTTTATGCTTTACTTCCTTAAGGGCACGACTCCTATCATTTGGACAAGGGGTGAATCTCCTAGGCGAGTCACCCCCAACGGTTCCGAAGAGCCGTCGGCTCCCCCTTTTGCCAAGGGCGGCATATCTATATCACTTTGATTGAGTCAATATCGTCACCGATTTTTCTTACACGCGGGGAAAAATCTAAAAAACAATGAAAAACTTTTTTCACCTTACACACGGGAGCGAAAAAACTTTTTAATTCTTTTTTCTCCTCAATGACTCCGTGATATTGATATGCAATCTGTAAGCACAGAGGTGCGCGCGCACCTCTCATCAAAAAAAGGGATACGTGGGGTGCAATGCCTAACAGCTTATGAAAGGGGGTGTTACTATGGTTATCTACTTAAATGAAAAAGAAGCTAAAGCAGTCAAAAGAATGCTCGAGCTTCTTAACGCAAATGCTTCTCAAGAACTAAAGGAGATTTCAGAGCCCATTCTTGAACGCATTAACCGATGCCTTGAATTACAAGGCTACAAACCGCATAAAAAGCGGTAATTCTTCCTGTCTAAGATGGCAGGCGTCGGGAGCGAGCTTGCTCCTCGCTTCCGGTGTATCAATTATATATCAGAGGGGCGAAGAAGTCAAGACCTCTGATGTATTTTCAGAGCTTTGCACAATTTTAACCATTCACTAGTAAACAACTTTTTTATTCAATAT
>JAZSJG010000006.1:0-18126 GCA_045534215.1 Eubacteriales bacterium | reverse complement strand
AGCACAAGCATTTTTGCTTGTGTAAAGGCGAACGCCTTTGTGAGTCGTGTCGTAACACGACTTGAGTTATGCCAATGTTCTCACGGCAAAATCTTTGATTTTGGCAGGCACAGTCTGCACCGGCGCTCCTTACAAGAGCGCTCCGTGAGGTTATTATACCATGCCAAAAGCGAAAATGCAAGATTTAATTTTATATATTTTCAAATCAAAAAAGCGTAACATTTCGAAAAATGAAACTGTTACGCTTTTTTTATAAAACTCAGATGTCCTCGCTATTTTCTATACCAAGTGATGCTTTTTTGGATTCCTCTGATATATAGTCAAGAGGGTTTTTAGGAACGTCGTCAACGAGAAGCTCAAAATGAAGGTGCGGCTCTTCCGCAAGCTCTGAAATCGAGCTGTCGCCAACCGTTGCAATTTTTTCACCGCGCTTAACCTCGCTGCCCTTCATCGGAAGATTTTCGGAAGAGAGGTTGGAATAAACGGTTTTAACACCGCCGGCATGTGTTATTTCAACAGTATTTCCAAGCATAGCATCGTAGAATACTGCGCTGACCTCACCGTCAGCAGCTGCGTATACATCTTGGTTTTCTGCTGTAGAAATATCAATACCCGTGTGTAATCTCCACTCCTCAAGAGTTGTTGAATAAACGGGAATTGTCATGCTGTGCTCGGTCATCACAGAGCCGACTACAGGGGATATAAATACGGTTTTTTCCTCACCTGTACCGCTACCGTCGGGTTTTTCGTCGGTCGATCCGTCTGTATTACCGTTCCCATCCGAGATTGGCGGATTCTCAATAATGTCGTCGTTTTTACGGTTGTTAGCCGCAACGATTCCCACAATTATCGCAGTAATGCAAAGGAGTGCAATTACAGCTCCGTATATCGTTTTTGCAACCGTGGGATTATCGCTGAATTTAAATTTCTTTTCCACTTTTCAAGTCCTTTCCTTTCGTTATCTGCTTTTATTCTCCCATAAAGACAAACTTTTATTCAAAAAATTGAAAATTCAAATTATTATACCGAGTAATAGTTGAAATTCATCAAATACCGTTCGTGTGTACATTTGTCAATGATGCAAGACCAAAAAGTAAAAAAAGAATCTAGTAAAAATCGTTCTTGTTCAGCCTATTCACTTGACAATCGGAATTCATTATTATATAATATATATTTAGAATAACAAAAACGAAAGGGCTTTCAGTTTATGGAAAGAACGTACATAAGAGAAATAACTCCCGGAAGAAAAAAGGTTCAGGGCTTTGTTGAAAATTTCCGCAACAAAAGAACAATGGCTTTTATCGTTGTAAAAGATATTACAGGAAAGCTTCAGGTTACCGTTGAAAAGGAAAAGCATCCCGAAATGATTGAGATGCTCGACAAGCTCACCATTCACTCCGTCGTAACATTTGAGGGCGAAGTAGTTAAGAATGATTATGTTAAGCTTGGCGGAATAGAAATGCTCCCCGATACAATGAGTGTTGAGTCCTATGCCGATGCGCTTCCGATTAAAGACGATTCTGATATCGATTGCAGAATGGACTATAGATGGATTGACCTGCGCCGCGATGCGAACAAGCTTATGCTTCGTATGCAAACTACGCTTACAGCAGCGATGAGAGAGTTCCTTGTTCAGCGCGGATTTGTGGAGATTCATACTCCTAAGCTTATTGCGGCAGCGAGCGAGTCAGGTTCCGATGTCTTCGAGGTTAAGTATTTTGACGGCAAGGCGTATCTTGCGCAATCTCCGCAGTTTTATAAGCAGATGGCTATGGCTGCAGGTATTGAGCGTATATTCGAAACGGGTCCTGTTTTCAGGGCAGAAAAATCCTATACAAACAAGCATGCAACTGAATTTACCGGCTTTGACCTTGAGTTTTCATATATAACAAGCTTTGACGATGTTATGAAAATCGAGGAAGAGCTTCTTGCTTATACAATAGCTAAGGTAAAGGCGGCGCACGGAGATGAACTCCTTTCTCTCTACGGAGCAGAGCTTACCGTACCCACTCTTCCTTTCCCAAGAATGAAGCTTTGCGACGTTTACTCTGAGCTTGAAAAAAGATACGGATATACCGTTCCGGACGAGCTCAAGGGCGACCTTACAACAGAAGCAGAAAGAATGACAAAGCAACTCGCTATGGATATGTTCGGTCATGAATTTTTGTTTATCACCGATTATGATGCTAAGGAAAGAGCATTTTATCATATGAGAGACGAAAACGGAATTCCTCAGGGATATGACCTCATTTGGCACGGTGTTGAAATAACAACAGGCGCTCAAAGAGAGCACAGATATGATATTCTGAAGGCGCAGGCAGAGGAAAAGGGACTTGCAGATGACGTAAAGTTCTATCTTGAGTTCTTTAAGTACGGTTGTCCTCCTCACGGTGGCTTCGGTCTTGGAATTGACCGTCTTACAATGCTTTTCCTTGGAATATCAATAAAAGAAGTTCAGTTCCTATTCAGAGGTCCTAACAGACTTACTCCGTAAATTTTAATTAAAGAAAGGTATATAAAATGAAAATCGCACTTATTAATGAAAATAGCCAGGCAGCTAAAAACGCTCTTATATGTGATACCTTGAAAAAGGTCGTAGAGCCGATGGGACACGAGGTGTTTAACTACGGTATGTACTCTCAAGAGGACAAAGAGCAGCTTACATACGTTCAGATTGGTATTCTCTCTGCAATACTTCTCAACTCCGGGGCATGTGACCTTGTTATTACAGGTTGCGGAACAGGTGAGGGGGCAATGCTTGCTTGTAATGCATTCCCGGGTGTTCTTTGCGGCCACGTGGTAGACCCGACCGATGCATATCAGTTTACTCAGGTAAACAACGGAAATGCTATCGCAATGCCTTTTGCAAAGGGCTGGGGATGGGGCTGTGAGCTTAACCTTCAGTATGTATTTGAAAAGCTTTTTGTATCAGAATGGGGACTTGGCTATCCGAGAGAAAGAGCTGTTCCCGAACAGAGAAACAAGAAAATTCTTGACGAGGTTAAAAAGGTAACTCATAACGATATCGTATATATCCTCAAGAATCTTGATAGAGAGCTTGTTCTCGGAGCAATATCCGGCAAGAACTTCAAAGAGTATTTCTTTGCAAACTGTAAGGATGAAAGAATTGCAGATTGTGTCAAAGAGCTCCTTGCTTAATTGAGCTTTGACCGTATAGTATACCCGTAACAACTCAGGAGATTATCGTGAATATAGCACCACAACTTATATACAATGTCGGTATCTTGTTCGTAATGATGATACCGGGAATAATACTTAAGAGAGCAGGTCTGTGCTCTGAAACCTTCGGCAAGGGAATATCCAATCTCGTTTTATATATAGCACAACCGGCACTCGTATTTGCCGCGTATTTGAGAGATTTTGATAGCAGGGTTTTAATTAATTCTTTATATGTGCTTCTGTTTTCAATAGTTGCACACGTTGTTTTTGCTCTGGGAGCAAAGATGTTTTTCAAGAAAGTACCCGACGGCAAACAAAGGATGTTAAGACTTGCTACTGTCTTTTCAAATGCCGCATTTATGGGAATACCGCTCATAGCTTCAATTTTCGGTGATGAGGCAACTATTTACGCATCAATTTATAACATAACCTTTAATGCATTTCTCTGGTCTCTCGGAGTCCACATTTGTGTGGATGAAAAGGATGTAAACGGAGACGGAGTAAGCGATGAGGAAATGTTAAAGAAGAAGGGTGGAGTAAAGCTCTTAAATGTTATATTCCATCCGGTAAATGTAGCAGCGATGTTAGGTCTTGTATTTTTCCTTACTCCTTTAAGCAAATATACACCAAGCTTTGCTGTTGATGCACTTTCTATGCTTAAGTCGCTTGTAGCTCCGTTATCAATGGTAGTTATAGGACTTCGAATTATGGATATAGATTTCCGTACGGCTTTTTCAGACAAGCATATGTATGTGTTTCTTGCCTTAAGGCACTTGATACTCCCTTTTATCGTATGGGGCTTTATGCGTCTTTTTGTATTGGTTGGGATAAATCTTTCCAAAGAGGTTATCGCAGTAGTTCTTATTATGGCATCTACACCCGCGGCAGCATCGACAACTATGCTCGCTGAAAAATATGATTGTGATGCGGTATACGTCAGTAAGCTTGTTACTGTCTCAACAGTTTTATCCCTGTTGACTATGCCACTTTTATCATTGCTCATCAACGTATGATGATATCCTAAGGGGTTGTAAATCAATTCAATAAGTACTTATCTAAATTTAGAACGAAGATATTATGGCGGTATCTTCGTTCTTTTTTATAAATCATCCTGAGGGCAGTGAATAAAATCTGACAAAATTTGATTAGAATATCTAAAGCATCTGCAATTATCAAAGGTTGACATTTTTATTTGCTTGTAGTAAAATATTAAAAATAGCAAATCGCAATTTCCATAAATTTTTTTGCGATAGTATGTAGAGGGAAAATTGAATATAAAGCAGATTAAAAGCTCTTACAAGTTTGAAAAGAAAATGCAAAAGAAGACGTATAAGAAAGAGAAAAAACGTCTAAAAAAAGAATATAAAACAAAAAGAGAAGCTCTTAAAGACCGCTATTTGATTGATGTTGCCGAAAGCTTCGAATCACGCGGAAAGAGGGCTCCGATAAATCCGCCAAGACTTCCTGTTCTTGAGGAAATCGGGAATTCTGTCACGCACGGTGTCGGAGCACTATTTTCGGTAGCAGCTTTTATATTGATGCTTATTAATTCGAATAACAGCTTGCAGACCGTTGCTTCGGTTATGTATTTTTTTGGCCTGTTTGTGCTTTTTACAATGTCCTGCCTTTATCATGCATTTCCGTACGGAAGCAGGGTAAAAAGACTTTTCAGACGCTTCGATTACTCTTCAATATATCTTTTAATAGGCGCAACGTTTTCACCGATAATACTTTGTTATGTCAAGGGTACGTTCGGGTTGGTTTTCTTTATAGTACAGTGGGCTATAATAATAACAGGGATTACCTTTATATCCATTTTTGGACCGACAAGGTTAGGACTTTTTCATACCGTTATGTATATTATTCTCGGTTGGTGCGGTGTAATTTTCTTTCCGCAAATGTTTTCTGATACCCCCGGATTTGCAGCTTATATTTTGGCAGGCGGTATTGTGTATTCGCTTGGTATAATACCTTTTGCGATAAAGGGTAATGTGTCACATTTTATATGGCATTTCTTCGTACTCGCAGGTGCAGTTATTCATTGGGTTGGAATTTTTAAGTATATATATCTAATTTAATTTGTGAGGTTTGATATGCAGTTTTTATACTTTCTTGAAAAAATAAGGAACCCCGTGTTAGATTTTTTCTTTTCACTTATAACGCATATAGGCGAGGAAACCGTTTTTCTTGTCCTTGCTTTGCTATTTTTTTGGTGTATAGATAAAAGACGGGGCTATCTTATGCTGATTGTGGGGCTTGTAGGAACAGTCATTAATCAAATAGCGAAATTAGCTTTTAAAATTCCACGCCCCTGGGTCAAAGACCCTAATTTTACAATAGTTGAAAGTGCAAGAGCAGAGGCAACAGGATATTCATTTCCCTCGGGACACACTCAAAATGCAGCAGGCACTTTTGGCAGTATTGCTATAACGAGTAAAAAGCGCTGGGTCCAAATCGTAATGGTTGCAGTAATAGTTTTAGTCGCGCTTTCGCGTATGTATCTTGGGGTTCATACTCCTCTTGATGTCGGGGTATCGCTCTTGGTTGCTGCAGCGCTTGTATTCGGTCTTGCTCCCGTATTTTCTAAAGAAGAACGCTTCTACAAGGTGATGCCATACATAATAAGTGCATCCGTTTTACTGTCTGTAATACTTGCACTGTATGCATTTCTTATCGACCCGACAGGTGTTGATGCAACAAATCTGTATAGTGGAAGGAAAAATGCAGCAACCCTTTTGGGATGTACCGCCGCTCTTATCCCCGTTTATATTCTTGATGTGAAAAAAATCAAGTTTGAAACCAAAGCTCCGTGGTATTCTCAAGCTATAAAATTCATTCTCGGGCTTGGTATCGTTCTTCTCATTAAAGAGGGACTTTCCACTCCTCTCGTCCTTCTTTTCGGCAACGAGTTCGTTGCAAGGGGCGTAAGATATTTTCTTATTGTAATGTTCGCAGGTGCGGCATGGCCTCTTTCCTTCGGATTTTTCTCTCGCCTTAGAATAAATGCACTCGATAAAGTTTTTAATCGCAACAAGTAAATTGAAACTTTCAGAATTTGACACGCATGGCGACATCTGTCTCAAAATGTAATCTTTGGTTTTCATTTTTGTGATTTGATGTCGCTGTGCGTTTTTAATATGCCGAACTTTCTTTAAAATTTTTAAAAACTATTTACTTTTTTTGCAAAATATGTTATAATCTTGTATATTATTTTTTATAAAGGTATAACACGATGAAATGTCCCGCATGTAATTCTCAAGATTCCAGAGTGCTTGATTCCCGTCCTGTTGAGGACGGCTCAAGTATAAGACGCAGACGCGAGTGCCCCGTTTGCGGAAAAAGATTCACAACCTACGAGGTAGTCGACACTGTTCCGATTGCCGTTGTAAAGAGAGATGGCAGCCGTGAGTTCTTCGATAAACACAAGCTAAAGCTTGGTATCGAAAGAGCTTGTCAGAAACGCCCTGTTGATGCAGATTCAGTTGCCTCTGCTATTGAGACGGAGCTTCAGAATTCAATTATCACCGAAATTTCTTCTAAGCAAATCGGAGAAATTGTGCTTGGACATTTACGTGAGCTCGATATAGTCTCTTACATCAGGTTCGCATCTGTGTACAGAGAGTTTAAGGACGTTGATTCCTTCATGGAAGAAATCAAATCCTTGAATAAGCGCAACAGAACCAAATTACCTAAAAGGACGGGTGTCGTACAAAATGATTAAGAGTATGACTGCTTTTGGCAGAGCAAAATACGAGAGCGCGGAAAAAAGCATCACTATTGAAATTAAAAGTGTCAACTCCCGCTTCTTCGATTGCAACGTCAAAATTCCAAGAGCGTATCTCTTTCTCGAGGAGCGTATTAAGAACCGTATACAAAAAACAGCGGTTTCGCGAGCCAAGGTTGATGTTTTTGTTACAGTCGATTCACATACGACGGATATTTCCTCTGTCAAAATTGATGAAAATTTTGCGAACTCCTATATCGAGGCATTAAGAGAGCTTCGTGACAAATTCGGATTGCGCGACGATATAAGCGTCATGTCCGTATCCCGCGTTCCTGATGTGCTCATATACGATAAGCCAGAGGAGGACCTTGAGGGAGAATGGACAATAGTTTCAAGTGTACTTGACGAGGCAATCTGCTGCTACAATGAAATGCGCGAGCGAGAGGGTCAAAAGGCAGAAGAGGATATAAAGGGGAAAATAGAGCTTGTGAAATCCTACGTAGATGAGATAGAGGAAATTTCAAACTCTGATACCGTTGGATACAGAGATAAGCTAGAATCTCGCCTAAGAAACATACTTTCCGACAATAATGTGGTCATCGATGAAAACCGTTTGCTTACAGAATGCGCAATTTGGGCAGACAAAATAGCTATAGATGAAGAGCTTGTGCGTTTGCGTTCGCATTTTGGTGCATTTTATGATATTATTAACTCTAAAGAGCCCTCGGGAAGAAAGCTTGATTTTCTTATGCAAGAAATGAATCGCGAAACGAATACAATCGGTTCAAAGGCAAATAATGCAAGAATTGCGCGTATCGTCGTGAATATTAAGGGTGAGCTTGAAAAGGTAAGAGAGCAGGTTCAAAACATAGAGTAAGGAGACCCTATAATGAAGTTTATAAATATTGGATTTGGCAATATGGTATCCGCAGGTAGAATAATTGCTATAGCAGGTCCGGATTCGGCACCGATAAAACGCTTGGTACAGGATGCCAAGGATGACAACAGAGTTATTGACGTTTCCTGTGGCAGACGAACAAGAGCTGTCATAATAATGGATTCCGAGCATGTAATTCTTTCCGCAATACAGGCAGAAACAATAACAAATCGCCTTACAAGCGGTGAAACCTCTTATGATGAAGAGGACTCCGAAGAGGAGTAATTAACTGATAATCAAACGAAACGGAGATATAAAATGATTTATCCTACGATTGAACAGCTGACAGCAGGTAAATTCAATAGATATGAGCTTGTTGTCGGAGTGGCAAAGTGCGCTCGCATAGTGACCGACGAATACGTCGAAATGAAGGCAAAAGCACAGAAAATGGTTGAAAACCATGAAACCGACAAAACGGTTGCTGCTCTTATAGACCCCGAATATAAGGATCAGAAGGCAGTTAAAATTGCAATAGGAAAGATGGTAAGTGGCAGATTCAAAATGCACAAACCGGAAAACAACTGAGTTTGTTAGTGTGAGGTGATACGGAATGTTTTGCGAAGTTTATATTTTAGATGTTCCGTATCATGTTGACCGCCCCTTTGATTATTCCTGCTCCGATGAGCTTAAACCGGGAAGCATAGTCAGAGTGCCGTTTGGTAAGACGGACAACTTGCGCCTTGGTGTCGTATCTTGTCTCAAGGAAGAATCTTTGGGCAAAAAAATCAAGCCCGTGCATTCGGCTATATGTGCCGACTTCGCTTTGACGGAGGAAATGCTCGGGCTATGCTTGTTTTTGAAAGAATATACTCTTTGCACCTTTGGAGAAGCGGTAAAAACCGTTTTGCCGCCCGGGGCACTGTCAGAAAAAATCAATATAAAATATGACAAAACCTGCCGTATTCTTTTAGAAAAGGATGAGGCGGAAAAACTACTGTTGACCAAAGGTCGTCAAGGTGTTAGAAGCGAGGGGCAAAGAGACATTATAAGATACCTCATGAACATCGGGGAAGCAAGCTATGACCTGTTGCGTTCTATACCGGGAGTAACCTCGGCAAACATCGCTGCTCTTCGCGAAAAAGGTATAATTGAAATTTCAGAAACAGAAGCTTACAGAAATCCATATTCTGCATATTCAAAAGTGAGGGATAACTCCGAAATAAAGCTCTCACGCGCTCAAAGCACAGCGTATGAAAAAATAGAGGAGCTTTATCTTGATAACGAGGCGAAAGCGGCGCTTCTTTACGGTGTAACCGGAAGCGGTAAGACAAAGGTAATTATGAAGGCAATCGACCGCGTTATAGCTGACGGAAAGAGCGTTATCATGTTAGTTCCTGAAATCGCTTTGACTCCGCAAACGCTTTCTATATTCTGCAAAAGATACGGACAGAGAGTTGCTGTTATACATTCTTCGCTTTCTCAGGGTGAAAGAACTGATGCATGGCGTAGAATAAAAAGCGGTGGAGCAGACCTTGTTATAGGTACCCGTTCAGCTGTTTTTGCGCCACTTGATAATCTTGGGCTAATAGTTATTGACGAAGAGCACGAGCATACGTATAAATCTGAAAGCGACCCTAAATATCACGCAAGGGATGTAGCCGCCTACAGATGCGGTAAAAACAAAGCTCTTATGCTTCTTGCATCAGCAACCCCGTCAATTGAAAGCTTTTACAAGGCAAAAACGGGGAAATACGCCCTAGTTGCTCTAAGAGAGCGTTATGGCGGTGTAAAGCTTCCAGATGCGGTAATAGTGGATATGCGCGAGGAGATACGCCTTGGAAACACCTCTGCTATCAGCGACCGTCTTTTACGTGAGCTTACATGCACAGAGGAAAACTCCGAGCAGGCAATACTTTTCCTTAACCGACGCGGCTATAATAGCCAGATAAGCTGTAAAAATTGTGCGGAAGTAATTAAATGTCCGAGATGCTCGATTTCTTTGACGTATCATACCTCCAAAAACGGCGGAAAGATGCTTTGTCATCTTTGCGGATACAGTGAGCCGGTGCCAAAATCCTGCCCCTCATGTTCTTCGACCAACATATCATTTCTTGGATACGGCACACAAAAGGTTGAAGGGGAGCTTGTCAGCTATATGCCCAAAATGACCGTCATGCGTATGGATGCAGACACGACTGCGGCAAAGCTTTCTTATGACAAAATGCTTGAAGATTTCAGAAAGGGAAGAGCAGATATTCTTCTCGGTACGCAAATGGTTGCGAAGGGACACGATTTTCCTAATGTTACTCTTGTCGGTGTAGTCCTTGCGGACACATCACTCTACGTAAGTGATTTCAGAGCATCAGAAAGAACATTCTCTCTTCTCACCCAAGTAATAGGAAGAGCAGGAAGGGCTAAGGATTCGGGCATTGCGGTAATACAAACCTACTCTCCTAAAAATGAAATAATACGCCTTGCTTGCGAGCAGGATTATGATAAATTTTACGAAGGTGAAATCGCGATAAGACGTGAGCTTTCTTATCCGCCATTTTGCGATATGGTTTCTCTTACCTTGACAAGCGAGAGCGAGAGTGCCCTTTTTGAAGCCAGTGAAGAATTGAAAGGTTTGCTTATATCAAAGCTCGACGGAGAATATTCAGATTTGCCCGTTGTGGTATTCGGACCGTTTGAGGCACATATCTACAAATTGAATGATAAATACAGAACAAAAACCGTCATAAAATGTCGTATTTCAAAAAAGACAAGAGCGCTTTTCAAGGAGGTCCTCTTGGATTTTTCAATGAACAAAAAAGCTACGCTCGCGATTGATATAAATCCGCTCAGCGTCTAAATAATAGCCAAAAGAAAGGTGATAGCAATGGCAATACTAAAAATAGTAAAATTCGGCGACCCCATGCTGCGCAAGGTTTCACGTCCCGTAGAGGAAATAACTCCAAGAATTAAAACACTTATTGACGATATGATAGATACCATGAGAGCTGCAGAGGGCTGCGGTCTTGCTGCAGTGCAGGTGGGGGTTCTGCGTAGAATAGCGGTTATAGAGGTTGAAGAGGGTAAGGTCTATGAAATGATAAACCCCAAAATAATCGCATATGCAGGTGAACAGCAGGAAGCTGAAGGATGTCTTTCAAATCCCGGTGAATCGGGAATAACAAAAAGACCTAAAGCAGTTACTGTTCGTGCGACCAACAGAAACGGAGAGGAATATGAATTTACCGGAACAGATCTTCTTGCACGGGCTATATGCCACGAATGCGACCATCTTGACGGTAAGCTTTATACTGACGTTCAAATCAGAGAGAATAATAAAAATCGTTAAAAAAGGTGGGTTTGTCATATGAAAATACTTTTCATGGGTACTCCCGAAATTTCCGCCATAGCTTTAAGAAAATTGGCGCAGAGAAACAAAAACGTAATAGCCGTGGTTACCGGTGAGGATAAGCCGCGCGGAAGAGGAAAAATTATGACTCCAACTCCGACAAAGGCGGCGGCGTGTGAAATGAACATACCGATATATACTCCGAAAACACTGCGTGACGATGCCTTTCCTTCACTCTTGAAAGAACTCGCCCCCGACATTATAGTAGTTGTAGCATACGGCAAAATCCTGCCTCCTTCAGTAATTAATTACCCAAAGTATGGCTGTATAAATCTTCACGTATCCCTGCTCCCCAAGTATAGAGGGGCTGCTCCTATGCAACGTGCAATAATGAACGGTGAGAGCGAAACGGGAGTCACGATAATGTATATGGACGAGGGGCTTGATACCGGAGATATAATCACCTCGTGTGCATTTCCAATAACACCTGAAGATGATTTTGAATCGATACACGACCGTTCGGCAGAACTTGGAGCTGACCTTTTGTGCGACACAATAGAGAATATAGCGCAAGGCAAAGCCCAAAGAATTAAACAGGATTCATCTCTTGCCACATACGCAAGCAAGGTCGAAAAAGAGGATTGCAAAATTGATTTTGGTTTGGATGCAAAAGATATCGATTGCCGGATAAGAGGCGTAACACCCATCCCGGGTGCTTTTGCTTATCTTAATGGGGCAATGCTTAAAATATGCAAGGCAAAGCCAATAGAAGCAAAAGGACAGGTTGGCGAAGTAATAGATATAAATCCTTCAAAGGAGGGCTCATTTACTGTTGCTTGCGGAAACGGTGCATTGCTTGTAAGCTCGGTCATTCCTGAGGGGAAGGGGAAAATGAGCGCGGGTGATTTTATCCGCGGCAGAAAGATAAAGCTTGGGGACTTTTTGAAATAAATTTATATACGGAGAGGGGGAAGGACGTGTGAATGTAAGAAAAATTGCACTTATTTTAATGAACGAATATGAAGAAATGCAAAAATATGCTAACCTTTCATTAAATTCCCACTTAACTGACTCTCTTTCACAGGACGAGCATTCCTTTCTTACTGCACTTTTTTATACTGCGGTAGAGCATAAAGTAACGTATGATTATTACATATGCTCTATCAGCGGCAGAGGACTTGATAAGATATCCATGAACACAAGAAATATATTGCGTCTTGGACTTGCTCAGATATGTGATATGGAGAAAATTCCTGATTTTGCAGCAGTTAACGAAACGGTCAACCTTGCATCACACAAGGGTGAAAAATCCTTCGTTAACGGAGTTTTACGTGCAGCTTTGCGTAACAAAGAAAACCTTCCTCTTCCTGATAAAAACAAAAATACTGCAAGATACCTTTCGGTTAAATATTCATTCTCTCAAAGCATTGTAAAAAAGCTTTTGTCGATTTTCGACGAAAAGGAAACCGAAGAGCTCCTCGAAAGTTTTTCGAAAATACCCCCAACAGACCTCACTGTTAATACCGTCAAAATCTCAACGGAAGAATTCATAAAT
Organism: Eubacteriales bacterium; assembly: GCA_045534215.1. Classification (GTDB taxonomy): domain Bacteria; phylum Bacillota; class Clostridia; order Oscillospirales; family CAG-272; genus UBA1740. Next base: position 5,450 of record JAZSJG010000006.1, on the reverse strand, counting down.
AAGCTCCATGAAAAAGGATTTAATGTGAGAAAGCAGGAATATTCCGAATATGGAGTCAGAGTTTTATCGAGCATAGACCCAAGAGGGCTTGACGGCTTTTGCAATGGAGAGTTTTTTGTGCAGGATGCCGCATCGTTGGCTGCCGTTTCCGCGCTTTCGTTAAAGTCGGGAGAAAATGTTGTTGATGTTTGCGCTGCCCCGGGAGGTAAGAGCTTCGCAGCAGCAGTTATTATGAGGAACACGGGAAAGATATACTCTTTTGATGTGCATGAGAGCAAAATTTCTCTTATAGCGGATGGTGCAAAACGTCTTGGTATAGATATAATTGAAGCAAAAGAGAGGGACGCAAGATTTCCCGATGAAAATCTTAAATACGCTGCCGACGCTGTAATATGCGATGCTCCATGCTCGGGTCTTGGTGTTTTGGCAAAAAAGCCGGATATCAGGTATAAGGATTTAGATGGCACGGAAAGCTTGCCAAACCTTCAATATGAAATACTTGAAAGGTCCTCCGAATACGTAAAAGAAGGAGGAAGAATTCTCTATTCAACATGTACCCTGAATCCTTCTGAAAATGCTGAGGTAGTCGAAAAATTTTTGAATAACCACAAAGACTTTCGTGCAAGGGATTTTAAGGTGGGTATGCTTTCTTCAGAAGACGGTAAGCTTACCCTTTATCCACATGTGCATGGTACAGACGGATTTTTTATATCCTTAATGGAAAGAATTAAAACCTAACAGGAATTTTAATAAATGAGTGAAAAAATTGATATTTATTCGATGACAGAAGACGAATTATCTGAATATTTTGTTTCCATAGGCGAAGCTAGATTCAGGGCAAAGCAGGTTTTTCCCAAGCTCGCATTGGGTTGCCCGATAGACGAAATGACCGACCTTTCTAAGTCATTGCGCGAAAAGCTTATCTTGAATACCCTTGATACCTTACCCCGTGTTAAAACTAAGCTGGTGTCAAAAATAGATGGAACAGTTAAGTATCTTTTTGAGCTTCACGACGGTGAGTGTATAGAAAGTGTCTTTATGCGCTATAAGCACGGAAACACTCTTTGTATATCGAGTCAGGTTGGCTGCCGTATGGGATGCAAGTTTTGCGCCTCTACCATAGGCGGAAAAATCAGAGACCTGTTACCATCTGAAATGATAGGTCAAATAATAGCTGCCGAAAAGGATTCGGGCGAAAGAGTATCCAACATTGTAATGATGGGTATAGGTGAGCCGCTTGATAATTTTGATAATGTAGTTAAATTTTTGCAGCTTGTAAATGCTGAAAAAGGACTTAATATCGGTTACAGACATATATCCCTTTCAACCTCCGGTGTAGTACCAAACATACTAGCCCTCGCAGAGCTCGATTTGCCTATAACTCTTTCTGTTTCTTTACACGCGCCCACCGACAGGAAGCGTTCGCAGATTATGCCCATAAATAATAAATGGAGCGTTAGCACACTGCTTGATGCTTGTAGAAAATACTACTTAAAAACTGGTAGAAGAATATCATTTGAATACACCCTTATAAGCGGCGAAAATGATACTCGAGAGGACGCAAAGGAGCTTGTGTCGGTATTAAAGAGAGCTTTTGTCGGCACAGGCGCACCAATTCACGTTAATTTGATAAGAGTAAACGAAGTAAAGGAAAGCAAATTTGCAGAGGGCACAAAGGAAAGTGCCAATAAGTTTGCAGAGCTTCTTAACTCTCTTGGTGTCGTTGCGACGGTAAGACGCCGACTCGGCACAGACGTTAATGCTGCCTGCGGACAGTTGCGTAGGAGTCAAAAAGAGAACGAAACTAAAGAAAAGAGGTAAGCCGCGATTGACCGGTATTAAATACGGAAAGGTAGTTAAAGGACTCGGAGGCCTTTATGAGACACGCGTAGTTGAAAATGGAGAGGTTTTACGTTACACCACGAGAGCCAAGGGAATTCTCCAAAGAGATTTCGAAAAGCTGCTTGTCGGAGATAATGTAACACTATCGTTCGATTCTGATTCTGAAAATGGCGTAATTTCTGCAATCTCCGAGCGCAAAAACTCTTTGATACGCCCCCCCGTGTCAAATATAGATTATCTATTTATCGTTTTTGCCTCTACAAAACCGACGCCCGTTATAGAAACGGTCGATAAGCTTGTGGCAATAGCGGAGCACAATAAGATTACCCCGGTTATAGTAATAACAAAGTCTGACCTAGATTATATCAAGGCGCAGGAATATGCTAAAATTTATCAAACTTCCGGATTTTCGGTATTCGTTACCTCATCGGATGAAAATAGCGGTATCACGCCCTTAAAGGACTACATACACGAAAATATAAGGAAAGGGAAAACCGCTGTTTTTGCAGGAGCATCAGGTGTAGGAAAATCAACTCTTATGAATGCTTTGTTTCCCGATTTGTCACTGAAAACATCTGAAATTTCAGCAAAAATAGAAAGAGGAAAGCACACCACGCGACACGTGGAGCTTTTTGATATAGATAACACCCTACAGACAGGATTTGTAGCGGACACACCCGGATTTTCCCTTATAGATTTTGAAAGATTCGATTTCTTCACTCTTTCAGATTTACCGCTAACATTCCGAGAATTTTCCTCATATCTTGGCAAATGCAGATATTCAGATTGTGCTCATGTCGGCGAAAGCGAGTGTGAATGTGCTGTTATTATGGCTGCAAAGCAAGGCAAAATACCTTTAAGCCGACTTGCTTCATATCAGTCTCTTTACAAAATTCTTAAAAACAAAAATACATATGAGAAATGATTCCAATAAAAAGCACGGTACTTGCATTTCGATATGCCAGCACCGTGCTTTTTATTTGTTATTTTTAGTTTTTAACGTATTTATCGTATATATATTCGCAAATGTTGTCGGTGTTCTTACATATGACTTCATCAGCTGCGGCTTTGAGTTCCGCTCCGGCGTTTTCAACCGCAAGTCCAAGACCCGCCTCCGAAACCATTGCTATGTCATTCTTACCGTCGCCGACTGCGATAATATCCCGCGCATCAACACCGGTCAACTCAGATATGATTCTCAGTATAGTATCCTTTCCCCCTCTTTTATCAAATATATCAAGTCCGCAGGGAAGTGATGATGTAATTGAAAGGCTGGGGTCTAATGCACACAGGCGCTTTTTACATTCTTGAGCTGCGTCTTCATTTTCGAAAAGAGCGACAAACATTTCTGCCTTGTTTTCTTCTTTTTTTATAAAATCGAGTAGATTTTCAATTCTCAAAGCGACTTGCTTTGTGCTAATTTTGACACCTTCGTTTTTGATTGATGCATCAAATTTTTCATCATAGTCATCCGCCTTGTCAATACATACACATCCGTTGATGTGGACTATGAGCATATTAAGCGCAAAATCATTAAAGGTATCAAGCATTTTATTGATTATATCATGCGAAATATAAAAGCCGTCCATGCAGTTTTTACTTCTGTCCATGAAGACCGCACCGTTTGAAAGACCCCAATATCGTATGCATTCTACATCTAAAAGCGCAGGGGGAATTTCATTAAGTGCTCTTCCTGTGCAAACTGCGAATTCGACACCTGCACTCGCAATTTTGTTAATTGCATTTATATTGGCAGCTGATATGTTAGCCTCGTTATCGAGCAGCGTGCCGTCAAGATCAGATAAAATGATTTTATACATTATTTTTCCTCGCATCTAATAAAGACAAGGAGATTTTAGCATAATAAAACAGGAAAGTCAATAGTAAAATATAAACAGAATTTATGCTTTTCACCTCAAAATATTTTAATGCATTTACTTGACAAGTTTTTTCGCGTGTGATATAATGTTCTTAATCGGTTGCAAAGTTGAGAGCTATGCTCCGACAGAGCAATTTTAACACTTTGGAGGGATTTGTTATGAGTAGAATTAAGACAGTTGAAACAAAGGATATCGCTAAGACAGTTAAGACCGGTGGATGCGGCGAGTGCCAGACCTCTTGCCAGTCAGCTTGCAAGACATCTTGCGGCGTTGCAAACCAGCAGTGCGAAAATAAGAATAAGTAATATCCGATAGTGTAAAGCTGCAAGGACCGTTTGTTGCGGTATAAAGGGAGGTTCCTTTTAGCCGTCATCTATAAACGGTCTTTTTGCAATTAAGGAGTTTTTATGGTTCATCAGTATAAATTAAACGGCTATAATATAGTTCTTGACGTAGCGAGTGGCTCGGTGCATACCGTTGACGATGTCGCGTACGATATAATTGCCGAATATAAGAAGAATTCAAAGGACGAAATAGTGTCCTTGATTACCGAAAGGTACAAGCACCTTCCGGATGTCACGAGAGAAGAAGTCCTGGAGTGCATAAGCGATATAGAGAAGCTCGAAGCACAGGGAAAGCTCTTTTCTGAGGATAAATTCGAAAATCTTGCATACAATTATAAGAATGACTCAAACGTCGTAAAGGCGCTTTGCCTACACGTAGCGCATACCTGTAATCTTAATTGCTCATATTGCTTCGCAAGTCAGGGTAAATATCAGGGTGACAGAGCTCTTATGAGCTTTGAAGTAGGAAAGGCAGCTTTTGATTTTCTGATAAAAAATTCAGGCACAAGAAAGAATCTTGAGGTCGACTTTTTCGGCGGTGAGCCGCTTATGAACTGGGATGTGGTTAAACAGCTCGTTAAATACGCAAGAAGTATCGAAAAGGATTATAACAAGAACTTCCGTTTCACCCTTACAACAAACGGAGTGCTTCTTGACGATGAGATAACCGATTTCCTCAACGCCGAAATGAGCAATGTGGTTTTGAGTCTTGACGGCAGAAAAAATGTTCACGACCATTTTCGCAAGGACTATGCAGGCAACGGAAGCTATGATAAAATAGTTCCTAAATTTCAAAAATTCGTTGAAAAACGTGAGGGTAAAAACTACTATGTGCGAGGTACTTTTACCCATATGAATACTGACTTCACAACCGATATTTTACATATGGCAGACCTCGGATTTTCCGAGCTTAGTATGGAGCCGGTAGTTTGTCCTCCAACCGACCCGTATGCTTTGACCGATGAGGACCTTCCCGTTTTGTTCAATCAGTATGAGCTTCTTGCAAAGGAAATGATTAGGAGAAAGAAGGCGGGCAATGGGTTTACGTTTTACCACTATATGCTTGACCTCAAAAACGGACCTTGTATATACAAGAGAATAACAGGATGTGGCTCGGGAACAGAATATATGGCTGTAACCCCTTGGGGTGAGCTTTTCCCCTGCCACCAGTTCGTCGGAGACCCCAAATACAGTCTTGGCAATATATGGGAGGGCGTTAAGAATAAGGAAATTCAAAACGAATTTCGCTCATGCAATGCATATGCAAGAGAAGAGTGCCGTGACTGCTGGGCGCGTCTTTACTGTTCGGGAGGCTGTGCCGCAAACGCCTATCACGCGACAGGCTCTATAAGAGGTGTCTACAAGAAGGGCTGTGAGCTGTTCA
>JAZSJG010000024.1:0-4053 GCA_045534215.1 Eubacteriales bacterium | reverse complement strand
GTCTTGGAAACACGGTTTAAAACTACAAGCTGCTCCTGAAGCTCAAGCTCAGCTGCATTAATTCTTTTTGCCATCTTTATTCTCCTTATAGAATGTTTCTTTTGTGAAACAGTGTACAAACCAGCGATTAGAACTTAAGGCCGCCTTCTCTTGCGCCTTCTGCTAATTCTGATACACGTCCGTGATAAATGTAGCCACCGCGGTCAAATACTACTGCGGAAATGCCTTTTTCAAGAGCTCTTGCTGCAAGAACATTACCGACCTTGCGAGCAGCTTCCTTGTTGGAAGTTGTACCCTCAAAGCTCTTTTCATAAGTGTTTGCGCTAACGAGTGTTACGCCGTTAACATCATCGATAATCTGAGCCGAGATGTGTGCGTTAGAGCGATATACAGCAAGGCGGGGTCTTTCAGGAGTGCCCGAAATCTTGCCGCGAACTCTCTTGTGTCTTTTAAGACGCTGCAAGTTACTATCTGTTCTCTTAACCATTTTATTACTCTCCTTTCATTATTTACCGGTTTTTCCGGCCTTACGGCGAATTCTTTCACCGGAGTATTTAACGCCCTTACCGAGATAAGGTTCAGGAGGTCTCTTGGATCTGATAACAGCGGCAACCTGACCTACTGCCTGTTTATCGATGCCCTTTACGATGATTGTTGTGTTGTCGGGAATTTCGAATTTAACTCCGTCCTTCTCTTCAAATACAACGGGATGTGAATAGCCGAGTCCGAGAACAATCTTGGAGCCCTGCTTTTCAACTCTGTAACCAACGCCCACGATTTCAAGCTTCTTTGAGAAGCCCTTGCTTACGCCCTCTACCATGTTGTTTAAAAGAGTTCTTGTAAGACCGTGAAGTGCGCGATTTTCCTTTTCGTCATTGGGACGGCTTACCGTAAGAGTTGCGCCTTCCTGAGCTATAGTAAGAGCGCTGTTAAAGGTTTCGGTGAGCTCACCGAGAGGACCTTTGACGGTAACAACGTTACCTGCTGCAATTGTTACAGTTACACCTGCGGGAACCGCGATAGGTGCTCTTCCAATTCTTGACATTACAGTTTACCTCCCCTTTATTACCAGACGAAAGCGAGAATTTCGCCGCCGACATTGGCTTGTCTTGCTTTTTTGTCTGTCATAACGCCCTTAGAGGTGGAAACGATAGCGATACCGAGACCGTTCATTACCTTGGGCATATCCTCGCAGTTAGAATAGATACGAAGACCGGGCTTAGAAACTCTCTTAAGACCGTGAATAACCTTCTGCTTACCAACGGTATACTTAAGAGCAACTCTGATTATACCCTGTTTGCCGTCTTCAACGATCTGATAGTTTTTAATGTAGCCCTCTTCGAGAAGAATCTGTGCGATGGACTTCTTAAGATTTGATGCTGGGATATCAACAGTTTCATGCTTTGCGTCATTTGCATTTCTTATTCTTGTAAGCATGTCTGCAATTACATCTGAAATTTGCATTTTTTAATCCTCCTATATGCAAGTTCATTATTCTTGCTGCCACAAAGGAGTGGCGGCATATCGGGGGTTAAAACCTAATGTACGGTTTGAAATATCAACCGCCTTTTTAAATTTTCCTACCGATAGTTTAGAAGAGTGTATTACTCGTTTACCAGGATGCCTTTCTTACGCCCGGAATCTCGCCCTTGTAAGCAAGCTCGCGGAAGCAGATACGGCAGATTCCGTACTTACGGAGGTAGGCGTGGGGCCTGCCACAGATTTTGCATCTGTTATAAGCGCGTGTTGAGAACTTCTGTTCCTTCTGCTGCTTGAGAACCATTGCCTTCTTAGCCATTTGAAATTACCTCCTTAATTATTTGCAAAGGGAGCGCCCATAAGCTTGAGCATCTCTTTTGCCTCTTCATCGGTGTTAGCTGTAGTTACGAATACTATGTCCATACCGCGAATCTTCTCAACCTTATCGTACTCGATTTCGGGGAAAATGAGCTGCTCTTTGATACCGAGAGCGTAGTTTCCTCTGCCGTCGAATCCGTTGGGATTGATACCCTTGAAGTCACGAACTCTCGGAAGAGCGAAGCTGAAGAGCTTATCCATAAACTCATACATCTTTTCTCCGCGAAGAGTTACTTTAACACCAATCTTCATGCCCTCACGAAGCTTGAAGTTAGCGATTGACTTATGCGCATAAGTAGGTACTGCCTTCTGTCCTGCGATAAGGGTAATTTCTTCGATGATTTTATCAATAACCTTTGCATTGTCCTTTGCATCACCCGCTCCAACGTTGATAACTATCTTGTTGAACTTGGGAATCTGCATTACCGACTTGTAGTTGAACTTCTGCATGAGAGCGGGAGCAACTTCATTCTTATACTTTTCAGAAAATCTTGACATTTTGCTTCCTCCTCATCATATTTCCGCGCCGCATTTGCAGCAAAGACGGACTTTTACTTTTTTGTCGCCTACTGTTTTGTAGCCAACCTTTGTGCGAACGCCCTGATCGTATTTTTCACATTTGGGATTGGAGCATACGAGCTGAACCTTAGAAGCGTAGATAGCGCCCTCTGTCTTAATGATAGAAGACTCTTCGCCCTGTCTGCGAGCCTTTGTATGCTTGGATACGATATTAGCGCCTGCAACGATTACCTTTTTCTCTTCGGGAGATGCGGCAATAACCTTTTCTCTGGTGCCTTTGGAATCACCGGAGATAACTACGACGGTATCGTCTCTTTTAATATGAAGCTTTTCCATTTTCATTATCCTCCTTATGAATTAAAGCACTTCGGGAGCCAAGGACATAATTTTTGTGAAATCATGTTCACGAAGCTCTCTTGCCACCGGGCCAAAGATACGAGTACCCTTGGGGGTTTTATCTTCCTTAATAATAACTGCAGCGTTCTCATCAAATTTGATGTAGGATCCGTCTGCACGGCGAATTTCCTTAACAGTTCTTACTACAACTGCCTTAACAACTTCGCCTTTTTTAACAACGCCGCCGGGAGCTGCCTTTTTTACAGCACAAACAACGATATCTCCGATGCTTGCATAGCGACGTCCGGAACCGCCAAGAACACGAATGCACATAAGTTCCTTTGCGCCTGTGTTGTCAGCGACCTTCATTAACGATTGCTGTTGAATCACTGTTTTTTCCTCCTTTTTCGGCAAGCCTTTAACCTGCCTACTGGTTTAGTGACTTTTTATTATTTTGCCTTTTCAACTATTTCTACAAGTCTCCATCTCTTTGTCTTAGAGAGAGGTCTTGTTTCCATTACAGCTACCTTATCGCCGATGCCGCACTCGTTGTTTTCGTCGTGAGCATGGATTTTAACTGTTCTTTTGATAATTTTGCCGTATTTAGGATGACGAACATTATCTTCGATAGCAACGACGATGGTCTTATCCATCTTATCGCTTACTACTTTGCCAACCCTAACTTTTCTAAGTTCACGAGTTTCAGTCATTTTCATTTCCTCCCATTACGCTTTCTTCTCGCGAAGAACTGTCATTACGCGAGCAATGTCATGCTTAACTTCTGTGATTTTATGAGGTTTGTCAAGCTGGTTGATTGCAAGCTGGAAACGAAGATTAAAGAGTTCTTCCTTGAGTTCGCCAAGCTTTGCATCGAGCTGCTCGACGGTCATTTCTCTAAGTTCTTTTGCATTCATTTGCTTAAGCCTCCTCTGCTGTTTCTACGTCTTCCTTCTTAACAAACTTGCACTTGATAGGAAGTTTGTTAGAAGCCAAACGCATAGCTTCTCTTGCCTGCTCCTCAGTTACGCCGTCCATTTCGAACATAACGCGACCGGGCTTAACAACAGCTACCCAGTACTCAGGAGAACCTTTACCTGAACCCATTCGAGTTTCAGCAGGTTTTTCGGTTATGGGTTTATCGGGGAATATTTTGATCCATACCTTACCGCCACGCTTTACGTATCTGGTCATTGCGATACGGGCAGCTTCTATCTGGTTGGATGTTATCCAAGCGGGCTCAAGAGCCATAAGGCCGAACGTACCGTTGGATATTGTGTTACCACGAAGGGCTTTACCTTTAAGACGGCCGCGCTGAACGCGTCTGAACTTAACTCTCTTCGG
>JAZSJG010000100.1:0-9001 GCA_045534215.1 Eubacteriales bacterium | reverse complement strand
GTCGTAGGATTTTCCGATGACGGACGTGGAGTACAAAACTCGGATATGATGAGGGACGCAATGCTTAAGGCAAAGGCGCTTCAAAAACCCATTGTCGCACATTGCGAGGATAATTCCCTGCTCCACGGCGGATATATACATGATGGCGAATATGCAAAAGCTCACGGACACAGAGGAATATGCTCAGAGAGCGAATATGCACAGATAATACGTGATATTGAACTTGTTAAAGAAACGGGTTGTAAGTACCATGTATGCCATGTTTCCACAAAAGAAAGCGTAGCGGCAATAAGAGCGGCAAAGCATGACGGTGTCAACATCAGCTGCGAAACAGGTCCTCATTACCTTGTGCTTGACGACTCACAGCTTGAAGAGCACGGCAGGTTCAAAATGAATCCGCCGATAAGAGAAAAGGCGGACAGAGATGCTCTTATTGAGGGACTTCTTGACGGAACGGTAGACATGATAGCAACCGACCACGCACCTCATTCGGCTGAGGAAAAGTCTCGCGGACTTGAGAAGAGCGCCATGGGGGTCGTCGGACTCGAAACCTCTTTTGCTGTACTGTACACTCACCTCGTTCTCACAGGAAAAATGACTCTTAAGAAGCTCGTTGAGGTGATGAGTGAAAATCCAAGACGACGCTTTGATATAACAACCGACCCCGGCTTTACAGTATTTGAAGTCGGCGAAGAGTACCTAATAGACCCGAGCGAATTTTTGAGCATGGGCAAATCCACCCCGTTCGAAAATATGAAGGTTTTCGGAAAGTGTCTTGCTACCGTATACAACGGAAAAGCCGTTTACATCAGTGATAAATTAAAAAAGATAGATACCTAAAAGAAAGGATAAAAAAATGGCAAAGAGAACTGACATCAAAAGAGTTATGATTATTGGCTCAGGACCTATAGTTATAGGTCAAGCGGCAGAGTTCGACTATGCGGGAACTCAAGCATGCCTCGCTCTTAAGGAGGAAGGATACGAGGTCATTCTCGTAAACTCAAATCCTGCGACGATAATGACCGACACTACAATTGCGGACAAGGTTTATATGGAACCCTTGACTCTTGAGTATATCGCTAAAATAATCCGCTATGAACGCCCCGATGCTATCGTGCCCGGTATAGGCGGCCAAACAGGTCTTAATATGGCTATGCTTCTTGAGAAAAAAGGAGTTCTTGCAGAAAACGGAGTCGAGCTTCTCGGAACGTCGAGCAATAGCATCGAAAGAGCCGAGGACAGAGAGCTTTTCAAGGAGCTTTGCGAATCAATCGGAGAACCCGTAATCCCCTCCGACATTGCCAACACTCTCACAGAAGCAGTTGAAGCAGCAGAGAAAATCGGATACCCCGTAGTTTTGCGTCCTGCCTTCACGCTCGGAGGAACAGGCGGCGGATTTGCCTACAATGAAGATGAGCTTCGTGCTCTTGCAGTAGGCGCGCTTGCAGCTTCTCCCGTACATCAGGTTCTCGTTGAGAAGAGTGTAAAGGGATATAAGGAAATCGAATTCGAGGTTATGCGCGACGGTGAAGACAATGCAATCACAATCTGCGGCATGGAAAACATCGACCCCGTGGGCGTTCACACCGGCGACAGCATAGTGGTTGCCCCTATCATGACACTTAATGACCACGATTTAAAAATGCTCAACGACAGTGCCATTAAGCTTATAAGAGAACTAAAGATTGAGGGCGGATGCAACGTTCAGTTTGCTCTTAATCCGGAATCCTCAGAGTACTATCTTATAGAGGTTAACCCAAGAGTTTCAAGAAGCTCTGCTCTTGCATCAAAGGCGAGCGGATATCCCATAGCGAGAGTTACGGCAAAGATTGCAGTGGGTATGACTCTTGACGAAATCGAGGTTGCGGGAACCAAGGCATCCTTTGAGCCAAATCTTGACTATGTGGTAGCTAAATTCCCCCGCTTCCCGTTTGACAAGTTCACATCTGTACCCAATAAACTTGGTACGCAAATGAAAGCAACGGGCGAATGCATGAGTATCGGCTCAAATCTTGAGGAGTGTCTTCTTAAGTCGGTTCGCTCTCTTGAAACAGGCGTTCACCACTTTATAATGCCCAAATTCCAGAGCATGCCCGAGAAGAAAATTCTCGAGTATATAAATGAATTTCACGACGACAATATATTCGCTGTCGCACAGCTTCTGCGCTGCGGTCACGGAGTTGACGAGCTTCACGGTATAACGAAGATAACCTCATTTTTCCTCGAGGCAATCAAGAGAATTATCGATATGGAAAAATCCCTTGAAGGCAATCCGTGGAACAAAAAGCTCCTAAAGGAAGCAAAGCGCATGGGCTTTGGAGATAAAATGATTGCAAATCTTTGGGGGTCTGACGAAATCTCCATCTCCAAATTCCGCAAAGAAAACGGAATTATCCCGAACTTCCGAATGGTTGATACAGCGCACGTAGGCGCATATATTCCGTATTTTTATTCCTCTTACACCGGTGAAAATCAATCCCGCCTTACCAACAAGAAAAAGGTTGTCGTTCTCGGTGCTGGTCCTATAAGAATCGGACAGGGTGTCGAGTTCGACTACTCTACAGTACACGCAGTTAACACCATAAGACGTCTTGGATACGAATCAATAATAATAAATAACAACCCCGAAACAGTGTCAACCGACTATACTACGGCAGACAAGCTTTATTTCGAGCCCCTTACCGTAGAGGACGTTATGAACATCATTGATTTCGAGAAGCCCGACGGAGTTATTGCCTCGCTCGGTGGACAGACTGCTATAAACCTCGCTGCACCTTTGGCGGCACGCGGAGTTAAAATTATCGGAACGGACTGTGAAGCGATAGAGCGTGCGGAAAACCGCGATGCCTTTGAAAAAATTCTTGAATCTCTTGAAATACCTCAGCCAAAGGGACAGGCAGTAACAAAAATCGAAGAGGGTGTCAGAGTTGCAAAAGAGGTTGGATACCCCGTTCTCGTTCGTCCGAGCTTCGTTCTTGGCGGACGTGCAATGCAGCTGGTAGGAAATGAAGAACAGCTTCGCCACTACCTGCGCACTGCTGTTGAAATTGATGAGGACAAGCCCGTACTTGTAGACCACTATATTCAGGGTAAAGAGGTTGAGGTTGATGCTATCTGCGACGGCCACGACGTTTTCGTTGCAGGTATTATGGAGCTCGTAGAACGTACAGGTATACACTCGGGTGACTCAATAAGCGTTTATCCGACCTTCTCAATTTCAGACAAGGTAAAGGGAAAGATTCTTTCCTACTCGAAAAAGCTCGGACTAGGAATCGGAATTGTAGGTCTTTTCAACATACAGTTTATAGTTGATGAAAAGGAGGACGTATATATCATCGAGGTAAATCCTCGCTCCTCAAGAACCGTTCCCTTCCTCTCAAAATCAACCGGATATTCTCTTGCGGACATTGCTACCGAGGTTATTATGGGCGCTTCTCTTAAGGAGCTTGGAATTTTCAACATTTATCCCGAAGAGAAGAAGCGTTGGTACTGCAAGGTTCCCGTTTTCTCCTTCAAGAAAATCAACGGAATCGACTCTTATCTTTCACCCGAAATGAAATCTACAGGTGAAGCAATCGGATATGACGATGACCTTTACAGAGCTTTCTATAAAGCACTTCAGGCATCAGGAATGACAATTCAGAACTACGGCACCGTCTTTGTAACAATCGCCGATCAAGATAAAGAAGAGGCACTTCCTCTTATAAGACGCTTCTACAATCTCGGCTTTAACATTGAAGCAACACGCGGAACTGCCAGCTTCTTAAAGGAGCACGGAATAAGAACAAGAGCAAAGGAAAAGCTCGGTAACGGCTCCTCGGATATTGCAGATACAATCAGATCCGGTCACGTAGCTTACGTAATCAACACAAGCGACCTTTCCTCAACCGATCAACAAAAGGATGGTTATGAAATCAGAACGCTTGCTATTGAAACAAACACTACTCTTTTCACCTCTCTTGACACAGTAAGAATTCTTCTTGACGTGCTTGAGGATATAACAATTACAATTTCTACAATCGACGCTTAATTTTAACGCATGCAAAGAGTGCCGCACGGTACTCTTTGCCAAACCGAGAAAACTTGTACAGTGAGGTAAAGCACAAAATATACGGAGTACATTTTTAATGTATGAAATTTACCCCGTGTACTTCATGTGTAAAGCTTAAATGAAAGACACGTTATTCAAAATACAATCTAATAAATTGATAGCGAAGAACACCTATGAAATGATACTTTCGGGTGATACATCGGACATAACAGCTCCGGGACAGTTCGTTAATATTAAGCTTGACGGCTTTTATCTTCGCAGACCTATTTCGGTATGTGCTTCATCCGAAAGCTCCCTGACTCTTATATACAAGGTTGTTGGAGACGGAACTGAGAAAATGTCAAGCATGACCGAGGGTGAGTCGCTTCTTATCCTCACGGGACTTGGCAACGGCTACAACAAATCCGTTTCGGGCAAAAAGCCCCTTCTTATCGGAGGCGGTGCGGGCGTTCCTCCCATGTATATGCTCTGCAAAGAGCTTATTGCCGAGGGCAAGGAGCCAACAGTAATACTCGGCTTTGGCTCATCTTGTGAAATATTCTATGAAAGAGAATTTCGAGAGCTCGGAGCAAAGGTTATTGTAACGACTGTTGACGGCTCTTACGGAACAAAGGGATTTGTTACCGATGCTATGAATCTTGAGTACACGTACTTTTTCACTTGCGGACCAGAGCCAATGCTCAAGGCAGTTTATGACAAATCAACAAGCTCCGGCCAGTTCAGCTTTGAAGAAAGAATGGGCTGTGGCTTCGGTGCTTGTATGGGCTGCTCCTGTAAGACAAAATACGGAAACAAGAGAATATGCCGCGACGGCCCCGTGCTCGTTAAGGAGGAAATAATATGGTAAATTTAAGAACCGTGCTCTGCGGTATAGAGCTTGACAATCCCATAATTCCGGCAAGCGGAACTTATGGATTCGGCTACGAATTTGCAGAGCTTTACGACATAAATATTCTCGGTTCTCTTTCATTTAAGGGCACAACAAGAGAGGCCAGATTCGGAAATCCCACACCGAGAATTGCCGAATGCTCCTCAGGAATGCTTAACGCTGTCGGTCTTCAAAACCCCGGTGTAGATGCGGTTATTGCACACGAGCTGCCGAAGCTTCGCGAGGTATTTTCAAAGCCGGTAATGGCAAACGTCAGCGGATTTTCCGAGGATGAATATGTAGAAACAGTAAGAAAGCTTGATACGCAAAAGGATATCGGCTGGTTTGAAGTTAATATTTCCTGCCCCAACGTTCACGGTGGCGGAATGAGCTTCGGTACTTCACCTGCAGCCGCTGCCGAAATAACAAAAGCTGTAAGACGTGTCACAAAAAAGCCGCTTATCATAAAGCTTTCTCCAAACGTTACAGACATCGTATCTATTGCAAAAGCTTGCGAGTCGGAGGGCGCTGACGGAATAAGTCTTATAAATACGCTTCTCGGTATGAGAATAGACCTGAAGAAAAGAAAGCCCCTTCTTGCAAACAAAACTGGTGGATTTTCCGGCCCTGCAATTAAGCCGGTAGCTGTAAGAATGGTGTATCAGGTTTACGACGCGGTGAAAATCCCGATAGTCGGCATGGGCGGTATCAGCACGGCAGAGGACGTCATCGAGTTTATGATGGCGGGCGCTACTGCAGTCGAGGTAGGAGCTGCAAACCTTGTAGACCCATATGCGTGTAAAAAAATAATAGAGGACCTTCCTTCTGTTATGGAAAAATACAAAATCACGAGCTTAAACGAAATAATAGGTGCGGCTCACTCTTAATTTTATTTGAAAGGATGTTGTACAATGGGAAAAGACGTTATTATTGCCTGCGATTTTGACAGTGCAGAAAAAACATTTGCCTTCCTTGATAAGTTCACCGGAAGAAAGCCGTTTGTAAAAATCGGCATGGAGCTTTACTATGCAGAAGGACCTAAAATTGTAAGAGAAATCAAAAGACGCGGACACAAAATATTTTTAGACCTCAAGCTTCACGATATACCAAACACGGTTAAGAAGTCCATGGCGGTTTTATCTCGCCTCGACGTTGATATGACCAACCTGCACGCAGCGGGAACGAAGAAAATGATGGAAGCTGCCATAGAGGGTCTTACAAGAGATGACGGAAGCCGTCCTATGCTTATTGCGGTAACTCAGCTTACCTCCACCGACCAAGAAAGAATGGAACAGGACCTCTTGATTAAAGAGCCGATTGACAAAGTCGTTATGCACTATGCAAAATGTGCAATGGAAGCAGGACTTGACGGTGTCGTTTGCTCTCCTCTCGAAGCAGGTGGCGTCCATGATGTTTGCGGAAAGAATTTTGTAACCGTTACACCCGGCGTAAGATTTGCCGACGGAGATAAGGGCGACCAAAAACGCGTTATGACTCCCGAAGAGGCAAAGAAAATCGGTTCGGATTATATCGTAGTCGGAAGACCTATAACAGCAGCTCCCGACCCTGTAGCAGCATACGAAAGATGCTGCCGCGAATTTATTGACTAATAAGTGAGGTAACTAACATGACAAATATTCAGAAAACAATAGCTAAGGACCTTCTTGAAATAAAGGCAGTATTCTTCAGCCCTGACAAGCCGTTCACATGGGCAAGCGGAATTAAGAGCCCCATCTACTGTGACAACCGCCTGACACTTACAGCTCCCAAGGCAAGACTTGACGTTGAAAACGGACTCGCCGCTCTCATAAAGGAAAACTACCCCGAAGCAGAAGTTCTTATGGGAACTTCTACAGCAGGAATTGCTCACGCCGCAATTACCGCACACATTCTTGACATGCCTATGGGTTACGTTCGCTCCGGTGCAAAGGACCACGGCAGACAGAATCGTATCGAGGGCAAGCTTGAAGCAGGACAAAAGGTTGTTGTAGTTGAAGACCTTATCTCCACCGGTGGAAGCGTTATCGAGGTTGTTGATGCGCTCCGTGAAGCAGGTGCTGAGGTTCTTGGTATCGTAAGCATCTTCACATACGGTATGAAAAAGGGTCTTGAGCGTCTTGCTGCCGCAAACGTAAAGAACGTAAGTCTTACAAACTTTGACGTAATAGCAGAGGTTGCCGCAGAGTGCGGTTACATCAAGCACGAGGATATTTCAAGACTTATCGCATTCAGAAACAATCCGCAGGACGAAAGCTGGATTAAGTCCTAATATAAAGCCATACGAAATTTTCTAAAAAAGGATTGCTCTTATGAGACATATTATAGACATTCTTGATTTTTCGAAAGAGGAAATAGACGAGCTTTGCCGCGTTGGTTCTGATATCATCGAGCACCCCGAAAAATATAACGATAGCTGTAAGGGGAAGATTTTGGCTACTCTCTTCTTTGAGCCGTCAACCAGAACCCGTCTAAGCTTTACAAGCGCTATGATGCGCCTTGGCGGAAACGTTCTCGGAATTTCAGAGGCGGCAAACTCTTCGGTTTCAAAGGGAGAAACGCTTTCAGATACGATAAGAATGGTCAGCGCATACTCGGATATAATAGCAATGCGCCACCCGAAAGAGGGTGCTCCGTTGGTTGCTGCTTCCGTATCGGGAGTACCGATTATCAATGCAGGCGACGGCGGACATTTCCACCCAACACAAACTCTTACCGACCTGCTTACAATAAAGCAGAAAAAGGGCAGATTTGAAAATCTTACAGTAGGTATCTGCGGTGACCTCAAGTACGGCAGAACCGTTCATTCTCTTATCGCCGCTATGTCAAGATACGAGAATGTAAAATTCGTCCTTATTTCTCCGAAGGAGCTCTCTCTTCCCGATTATGTCAAGGAAGAGTTCCTTAGCAATAACTACTCAGAAAATTCCGACCTGGAATCTGCCATTCCCGAGCTTGATATCCTCTATATGACAAGAATACAAAGAGAACGCTTTGAGGACAAAAATGAATACGAGCGTCTTAAGGATTGCTACGTTTTGTCAAAGAACAAGCTCGAGCACGCCAAAAAGGACTTGATTATTCTCCATCCACTACCCCGTGTAAACGAAATTGCAACCGATGTCGATGACGACCCACGGGCATGCTATTTTGAGCAGGCCGAATTCGGCAAGTATATAAGAATGGCTCTTATTCTCAAGCTTCTTTACGAGAAGGGCGACTGTGCCAATTTCGCTGCAACTGAAAACCCCGCCCTTTCCTGCAAAAATCCATCCTGTATCAGTTGGTCGGAAAGAGGAATAAAAAAGCTTTTCAAGGGCGAGCGTTGCTACTATTGCGACCAAAAAGCCACAAAAAACAAAGCTTAACTAAACGGTTGATGTTCTTTGCAGATGATTTGAAAATACCGCTAAATGCGAACATCGCTTTTGCTTAGATAAACACCGTACCGGCTAAGCCACAAAAACCATATAATAAACAGAAAGAGCTCGAGTAAAAGGGAAAACTTCCTTCAATTCTAACTCTGTTTGTTTTTGTGAATGAATTGATGCTGATGTATCATAATATTTGTAACAGTCAGCGAATACAAATGCTCTGTTATATCAATATCGCGATGTCCAAAAAACGAACATATCTTTTCTTCCATAAAAAATAAGGTGCCACCTCTTGCGAGATGACACCGCAGAATACCTCTCGCATAGTTGTCACACCATCTATAACCTACTTTTCAGCCGATTATTGCGATAACGTATTTCTACCGAATAGTATGGCTAAAAAAGGGTATAGTACACCCTCGTAGGTTATTTATGTTATTAAGATGATGTGACATATTTATAATATCACATTATTTTTTATTTTTCAATAGTTAATAGATATTTTTCAATCCTTTGGCTCACCTCTCACCTTTCCCGTAGGGAAGGGGTCACCCCTCCCGAAAACGAAGGTAAAATTCCAAACCTCCAAAAAATGTAAGAAGAACGAAGCGGGAGGGAAAGACCCCTCCCCTACAAAGTGATTGAAAGCGTTCACATCATATTGACGCTGTGTGGCAATACATCATAACCGAGGGAAACGAGTTTGCATCA
>JAZSJG010000005.1:0-8408 GCA_045534215.1 Eubacteriales bacterium | reverse complement strand
AGTAATGTATTCAGTTGAGCGATACTAATAGACCGAGGGCTTGAACTGCGTGTTCGCAGTAAAGGCAATTGAAATTGAGCTTTTCGTTTCTGAAATTTATTCGGTTTTCTGTGAGCATTTAGCTCTTAAGGTGTGAAGTACAAGCACCTTTTAATAATATGTAGTCCTGCAACAGCAGGGCTTTTTGTTTATATAAAGAAGCTCTCGGAGTTCAAACCGAGAGCTTCTAACTATTATATTATTTTATTTCTTCAGAAAAATATTTTTTTCTGTAATCGGTTGGAGAAAGATTAAAGCTTTCTTTAAAAGCTTCACAAAAATATTGTTGACCTGCGAATCCAACGTTAAGTGCAATTTCTGCAATGGACATGTCTGTTTTTTCAAGCATTCCTTTAGCATACCTTAATCGCAATCTATTACGGTAAGCGATAGGAGAGAGGCCTGTATATTTTTTGAATATGTGTGCGAAATGGTATTTTGAAAGGCAAAGCTCCTTCGCGTAATCGTCAAGGGAGAGCTGTTCTTTCCATGTAGTGTTAATTTTATGTATTATTTTGTGCACTTGATTGATTTGCGAAATAGATAGATTGCTGCTTTCTTTTATCATACCTCTTTTGATATGAAGAAAAATTTCTTCAAGCTTTGTGACAGCTATCTGATGACAAAATGATTGTTCAAGCTGTAATTCAGTCAAAATTCCTTGAAAATGTTCCGCCAGACTTTCTAATGAAAACAAGTGATATACCCGCGATGTTTCTCCGTTAAACAGAGAATGGAAGGTACCCGTGTCACATTCAAAGTGTACGTAATAAAATTCAGAGGAACGCTCCTCGCATATATGATACTGAGCTTCATGCGGAGCAAAAATTATGAAATTTCCTGAGGAAGCTACAACTCTCTTTCCATTAAGAAAAAAGGTTTCACTTCCGGCAGCAACATAAAAAAACAGAAAATCATCACGTCCCGAAGGTCTGTTTATTTCCCGGCCTGCATGTGCAAATATATGTCCTGCGCGGTTAATTCTTATATTTTTGTAGAAACTGGCATTATCGCAATAAGCTATATCAATCATTGCCCAACTCCATAAAAAGCAATATTTCCGAAATTTTCGGCAAGTTATCCTATGTATTTATATATAATTATAATGGTATAATTAATAAAAAGCAACAGCTTTTTGAAAAATAAAACAAAATTAAGGAGTTTAATATTATGACACAGGCAGAACAGAAGAAATTTGTTGAGGGCTTTGCTGAAAGCAAGGTTATCATAGTTTGTCGCGGTATTCCCGAGGATGAAATTGTAAATGTAGCAGAGGCACTTTATGCAGGTGGAGTTCGCTACATGGAAGTTCCTTTCGATCAGAAGGACGTAGCATCTAACGCAAGCACGGCTCGCAAAATTAAGCTTGTAAGCGATGCAATGAAAGGTAGAATGCACGTTGGTGCAGGAACTACTTGTACCATGGCACAGTTTAACATGGCTGTTGAAGCAGGTGCCGAGGTTATAGTCGCTCCTAATATGGATGAAGAAATTATAGTAGCAACAAAGAAGGCAGGTTTGATTTCTATGCCCGGTTGTATGACTCCCTCTGAGATGGTAAGAGCATATCAGCTTGGTGCAGACCTTATAAAGCTCTTCCCCGCATCTGTTGTTAATCTTAAGATGGTTAAAGAGGTTCTCGTTCCCCTTAATCAGCTTCCTCTCGTTTGCTTCGGCGGCGTAAATGCAGAGAACTTCAAGGAAGTTATCGCAACAGGCGTTATAGGCGTTGGTATGGCTGGCGCAATTCTCAACAAGGAAGCTCTTAAGAATAAGGACTACGCAAAAATCACAGAACTTGCAAAAGCTGTTACATCTCAGGCATAAGAGGTAGAGAAATGGCTAAGAAGATAGTTATAACTCCGCGCGGATTTGCAAAGTGCGGACTTGATAATGCTGATATAATCAGAAATGCCGGATTTGATCTCGTTTATAACGATACAGGTCTTGCATATACCAAGGAGCAGTTTTATGAAATTACTGCTGACGCTGACGGTGTTGTAGTAGGTGTTGAAATCGTAGACAAGGCGTACATAGATGCACATCCCAATCTTAAAGCAGTAGTTAAATTCGGTGTTGGAACAGACAATATCGACGTTCAGTACTGCAAAGAAAAAAATATTTTCGTCGGAAGAACTGTTGGCTCTAATGCTCGCTCGGTTGCGGAAACTGCAATTAGCTTTGTTATTGCTGATTCCAAGAATCTTTATGAAAGCATTGACAACACAAGAAATAATGGATGGGCAAAGCTTACCGGATATGAAGTTGGCGGCAAAACGATAGGCATTATCGGATTTGGAGCAATTGGTAAGGAAGTTGCAAAAATGGCATACGGCCTTGGAATGAAGGTCCTTGCTTTTGACGTATTTCCAATAAGCGAAGAGGTTGCTAAAGCTTGGGATGTAGAGGTTACAAGCAAAGAAGACATCTATGCTCGTGCCGATTTCATCTCCCTTCATATGCCTCTTACCGAGGATACCAAGAATTCCATCGGTACTAACGAATTTAAGATGATGAAGTCTAATGCTGTTCTCATTAATACAGCAAGAGGTGGCATAGTGAATGAAAGCGAGCTTTATGAAGCTCTTAAGAATAAGGAAATAAAGGCAGCTTATTTTGATGTGTTCAGCTCCGAACCGCCTAAAAAGGATGAGCCGCTTATGACACTTCCTAATTTCTATCTCACTCCCCATATCGCATCAAGAAGTGCTGAAGCGGAAAAGAATACAGCCGATATGTCTACAAGAATCATTATCGACGCTCTTTCTTGATTACTTTCTGTTTTGGGAAATATCGGAAAATAAATCGATTTGTTTTTGGATATTGACATTTTTATTCGCGTATAATATACTAATGGTGTACGAATAATCGTACACCATTTTTTTGCAGGGAGAGTAATATGTCACGCAAGGAAAATCAAAAACAAAAGCTTATACGTATTCTCGAAATTCTAATGAGAGAAACAGACGATGAGCACGGACTCACTATCTCTGAGATTATAGATAGACTTTCAGAATACGGTATATCTGCGGAAAGAAAAAGCATATATGACGATTTTGTTACTCTCGAAGAACTCGGTTATTCTGTATCAAAAACGAATACCAGACCGCCAAGATACATGCTTGATAATAAAATATTCGAGCTCCCGGAATTGAAAATGCTCGTTGACGCAGTCCAGGCATCAAAATTTATAACCGCAGAGAAAACGCGGGAAATAATTAAAAAGCTCGAAATATTTGCAGGGGTGCACCGTTCAAGAGAACTTTCCCGCCAGGTTTATGTTGAGGATAGAATTAAGAGCTTCAGTAATTCTTCGATATACAGTATAGATACTATACACACATCAATAAACGATAAACGCAAGCTTTCATTCAAATATTTTGATTACAATGCCGAGAAGAAAAAGGTCTTTAGACATGATGGAACACCTTATACTGTGACCCCGTGCGCTCTTTTATGGGATAATGAGAGATATTATCTTGTTGCATATGACGAGGAGTCAAGAATTTTCAAGAATTTCCGTGTAGATAAAATGCAGAGCGTTTCCATATTGAAAGAAGCCGGGTTTGACTTGAAGGAAATTGAGAACTTTAATGTTGCAGATTATTCAAGAAAAATATTTGGTATGTATGGTGGCGTAGAAGAACTCGTGACGCTTGAATGTAGAGAAAAACTTGCAGGTCAGATTATTGACCGCTTTGGAACGTCACCTGCCTTTATTAAAACTGACTTCGGATTCAAAACAGCCATTCGAGTTATGGTCAGTCCCACATTTTTTGCGTGGGTCCTCGGTTTCGGATGTGATATGCGAATAATATCTCCTGAGCCCGTCAAGCAAGAGCTTTTGGCTATGCTTCGGGAAATAGAGAAAAATTACAGTTAATGTAAAGAAAGGGATAAAATGCACAAAAAATACGACGTTGTCGCTTTTGATTTGGACGGAACGCTTTCTGATCCATATAATGGTCTTATATCATCTTTTGCCTATGCACTTCGTAAAATGGGCGTTGATTTCGCTACACGTTCCGAGCTTAAAAGGTTTATAGGACCCCCTCTTTACGATGAGTGGCAGAAGGTATATTCATTTTCGCCTGAGGAAGCAACCCTTGCACTGCATTATTTTCACGAGTATTTTTCTGTCTACGGCTGGTGGGATAATGTTTTGTATGACGGCATACCGCAGCTTCTTAGAACTCTTAAAAAAAGGGGTAAGAAGATAATTCTTGCAACTTCAAAGCCGGAACGGTTTGCAATTAAGGTTCTGGATCTTTTTGGCATAAAAGACCTTTTTGATTTTATAGGAGCTGCAGCAAGTGAAAAAGTAAGAGATAAAAAGTGCGAGGTGCTTCAATATTCTCTCGACAGTATAAATGTTTCACCTGATGAAAATTGCGTGCTTGTCGGTGACAGAGTTTATGACGCCGAGGGCGCGAGAATTTGCAACATAGATTCAATTGGTGTATTGTATGGATATGGAACAGAAGAGGAGATAAATTCTTCCGGATTTAACTATGTAGTAAAAAGCGTGGAGGAGCTTGAAAAGCTCCTCCAATAATCAATAGTTTTTGAACAAAGCATCAGATGTGCAGATTTGTGTAGCAACCTCGATAAATTTTTCAGCTATCGGGTTTGGCATCGCACCTGATTCCTTGGCTATGTATAAGGTTCTTTTTGAAGCTTTCGATTTCAAGGCGAAGAATGCAATCTCCTCAGCTCCAATGGGATTCATTCTTATTATTGTGTCTGTGGTCATTATAGCTCCAAGACCGCTTCGCATCATGTTGTAATGCATACCGCCGTGACGCACGTTGTCTATTGTGTATTGAGACGCCTTGTAATCACCTATAAGCTCCGCCATCTTCTTTGTTGTATGCGCATTCTTTGAAAACTTTAAAAATCTGAAATCGGAGAAAACCTTAGCATCTTCGATTTCTTTTTCTTTTGGGAAGTTCTTGCTTATAACCTCGTCCCGTGTCAAATAATAGTTCGAAAATTTATCAGCGCCTGGAAAATCCTTGCGCATGGCTATTATAAATCTTTCTTCAAATAATGGGATGGTTTCATACATATTAGAGGGAAAAACATATCCTACAATTAAATCGAGCGTGTGCTTTTTTATCTTTTCTTGCAAATTTTCAATACCACCAACGTTTCCTATATCAAGACGAACTTCAATTTTCGGATATCTCCTGTGAAACTCCCCGCAGGTGACAGACAGAAAATGATAAGCTGCTTGAGATGAGCCGCCAATTGACAGAGAACCGTGGCTCATATCGTATAGCTCCCTTAAACGTCGCTTCATAGTCGCTTCACTCTCCATAATTTCAAGTATGGAGTCAATGTATATTTTTCCTTCCTGCGTAAGCGTCATCGGGACAGTGCCTCTGTCAAAAATTTTGAATCCAAGCTCTTTTTCCAGGCGTCCTATCGCAGCACTGAGTGCTGGCTGAGATATGTAAAGTGCTTTTGCGGCAGCGGAAAAACTTTTTTCCGTATAGATTTTATAAACGTATTTTGCTGAGAGCTCCATATTTCACCTATAATATATATGTTATATTAATTATATTGATATTCGTATTTGATTATAACATGAAACTATGATATAATCAATACAAAATAAGAAATTAAGGAAGATTTTATAAAAATGTCAGAGTCATATGTAATCAATGCCCGCAGACAGCTGCATATGTATCCCGAAATCGGATTTGATCTTGAGCGAACACTCGCATTTTTGAGAAGTGAGCTTGATAAAATCGGTGTTGAATATACAGAGGATTACGGAAAAAGCAGCATTGTTGCTACGGTAAACCCCGAAAAAACAAACTTTACAATTGGTGTAAGAGCAGATACGGATGCCTTGCCCATAATCGAAGAAAACGATGTTCCGTATAAATCAAGAATAGAAGGTCAGATGCACGCTTGCGGTCATGATGCGCACACAGCTATTGCTCTTGATACTGTGAGAAGAATATACGAAATGCGTGATCAAATCAATTGCCGTGTCAAATTCCTTTTTCAGAGCGCAGAGGAATATCCACCTTCGGGTGCGAAGCTTATGATGCAGGACGGTGTTATGGACGACATTGATTGCATTGTGGCACTTCACTGTGACAGCAGCTATGATGTGGGTACAGTAGCACTTTCAAGCGGTCCTCAGAGTGCCACAAGTGACGGTTTTCTCCTTACATTTAAGGGTACAAGCGCTCATGCGGCAAATCAGCATAAGGGTGTCGATGCTATTATGATGGCGGTACGCGCTTATACTGACATACAATTTATGGTTGCAAAGGAAATCAATGCAAAAAACCCTATAATATTCAACGTCGGCTCAATACACGGTGGTGTGGCAAATAATATAATCTGTGATGAATGTACAATGTACTGCACTCTTCGTACACATAATCAGTCAGACGAAGAGCACATCATAGATAAGATTAAGAAAATCATTGCCGGAATTGCCCACAGCGCAGGCGGAAGCGCAGAGTATGTTGAGAAAAAGCATTACCCGATGGTTAATAACAATAAAACTGTTGTAGAGAAGCTTCGTGAAGCGGCAACAAAGGTTATTGGCGAACAAAATGTTCTCAAGAACGTTCAAACAATGGGCGGTGAGGATTTCTCATTCTTCGCCGACAAAAAGCCGGGCGCTATGTATCGACTTGGAATACGTAACGAAGAGCGCGGAATAGTCATCGGTGTACATAATGGAAAGTTCGATATAGATGAAAGAGCACTCGAAGTAGGCGTTAATGTGTTCATACAGTTTATACTTGATAATATGAATGGAATTAAATTTGTCTGGTAAACAAAAAACAAAAAAGCTCCCGAATATAGGGACGTACCCTAAAGGACAGTTTTACCTACCGACAGAAAAAACAGAAACCGCAGATTGATTTTCTGCGGTTTTTGTGATATAATAGGGTGTGTGAATACGCTGTCTATAAAAGGACTTTGCTACGATAAAGCCGAACAATAAATAAGAATTTAACAACTAATCTCAAACAATACGATAGGAGGCAACGGGTATGCGTTATTTTAGATATAAGAATATTTACAAAAATGTTAATAATGCACTTAAAGAGCAATATAAAACATTGACTGAAGATGAAAAGCGTACATTTCGCAAAGAAAAACGTTGGAGAAGATTCAGCACGCTTGTCACCCTTACCGTTTTTATCTCTTGCATAACTGGCGGAATCTTTCTGCTTAAATCGATTCCATTGCCAAATTTTTGGTTATTGGAAGCTCTTACTATTGTTGCTAAAGTCATTGTTGGTTTTATTTTATTAATTGCCAGTGGTGTTTTAACAGCTGTATTGGTAACGCCTTTGTGGAAAAAAGTTGAAACATTTGACATCCCCATAATGAAGAAAGAGATTTTTTCAAAAGCTTGCAAGCATTTGCGAGATTATTACCAGTTGCAAGAACCCTATATCATTACCAAGTGCTTTGAAGCAACAGACAAGAACTTCCAAAATCACGACGTATGTATATTTGTTGTCGAAGATGAGTTGCGAATTACTACGGATTTAATTAGAGGATTTCTTCACGGTGAAAAAGATTTAGGGTGTTATGCGTTTAAAAAAGAGGAGATCACGCTGTTAAAACGAAATGATGGAAACCATTTAGTCGCCGAGTTGAGAACAGATAACACTGTATTTCTGCTGGGCTATCGTGCGAAAGGATTTATAGATAACTTCTTTATTTCAAAGACAGTTCGATAAATTTCAATTTGTCGAGAGATGTAGGATTTGCTAAAAGCCTCCCTTGTGTAAAGGGAGGTGGCACGCCAAGCGTGACGGAGGGATTGTAATGCAGCGAAAACACAATAAAGATATCGTTCCTACTGCAAGAATGCTACGAAAAAATATGACAAAAGAAGAAAAGCATCTTTGGTATGATTTCTTACGTACATATCCCGCCCGCTTTTCACGGCAAAAGGTTCTCGGAAGGTATATTGCGGATTTTTACTGTGCAGAGGCAAAACTTATCATAGAGCTTGACGGTTCAGGGCATTATACCGAAGAAGGAAAGCAATACGATGAAGAAAGAACCGCTTTTCTTGAAAAATACGGATTGACAGTTATTAGGATACCTAATACGTAAATACATAAAAATTTTCGTGGTGTTTGCGAATATATTGATCACCTCGTAGAACAATCCCTCAGTCAGCTTCGCTGACAGGGCAGATTGTCAAGCAAGTGCAACACCCAAAAATGCTTCAAAAGGTGAAAGCCACCCCAAGCATTTTTTAGGTCTCGAGTTAATAGATAAAACAATATTTTGCAAGGTTTCATTATCCAAGGAATGAAAATTGTAGCCTTTTGGAAAGAAAAATCTTAAAATGTCGTTAGTGTTTTCGTTGGTTC
>JAZSJG010000111.1:0-11176 GCA_045534215.1 Eubacteriales bacterium | reverse complement strand
TCTTCCTAAGACCGCTTGGCCTCCGACTTATAGGTAAGAATTACGTATTTTCCAATAGAGTCAAACTTTGGTTCTGAGATAATAAACGAGGAATCCTCCTGCAAATGCAAGGTAAATCTTTTTTCTTC
Organism: Eubacteriales bacterium; assembly: GCA_045534215.1. GTDB lineage: Bacteria > Bacillota > Clostridia > Oscillospirales > CAG-272 > UBA1740. The sequence goes on along the minus strand of JAZSJG010000111.1, from coordinate 11,048 downwards.
TCCAAGCTCGACTTTTTCTTCGATACAGTCAAAATCAAGGATTTCGTCAAAGCTGTAATAAGTATATGTGTATCTTAAATGAAGTTTTGGACTCATAAAGCATAACTCTCTTTCGGTAAAATTTTTAGTAAGTGCATTTGCCATAATCACAGGCAACACAAGCTCTTTGCTTTTGTAAAGGCGAACACCTTCCTCAGTCGTGTCGGAACTCGACTTGAGTTATTATACCATAAAACAAGCATCCAAAAAAGAGAGAAATTGTAAACTCGTATTTTGTAAATAAAAAACTTGATTATGCGGCAAAAAAGTGTTAGAATAAAGTTAGTAATTTAAGGAGTGAAAAAATGGGTAATATTTTTGACGGAATAAAAAAGAATTTTGGATTTGGATGTATGCGTCTTCCTGTGAAGGAAGGGGAGATAGATTATACCGAATTTTCAAGAATGATAGACTATTTTATAGATAAGGGCTTCAATTATTTTGACACGGCTAGGGTGTATCACCGTGGAAAAAGCGAAACCGCCTTGCGTGATTGCCTTGTTAAAAGATATCCGCGTGACGCCTATATACTTGCGAACAAGCTAACCCCCAGCTGTTTTAATTCAAAGGAGGACATAGAGCCCCTTCTTAATTCACAACTTGAATTGATGGACGTTGAATATTTTGATATTTACCTTATGCACTCGCTTAAGAGGGGAATATACGAAAAATTCAAAAAATGCGAAGCAATTGAAGAGGCAATACGTCTTCAGAAAAAGGGAAAGTTTAAGCATCTCGCTATGTCCTTTCATGACACGCCTGAGATGCTTGATGAAATACTCAATGAATATCCCGAGATAGAAGCGGTACAAATACAGTTTAACTACTTTGATTATGACAACCCATCTGTCGAGAGCAAGGGCGTATATGATGTGTGCCGAAAGCATAAGAAACCGATATTGGTGATGGAGCCGGTAAAGGGAGGCACTCTTGTTAATTTGCCCGACGACGCAATGTCTGTTTATACCTCGCTTGGTAATATGAGCGCGGCAAGCTATGCAATAAGATATGCTGCAAGCTTTGAAGGGGTATTCATGGTTCTTTCAGGTATGGGAAGTATGGACATGATGATCGACAATGTTAGTTATATGGAGAACTTTACTCCTCTTACAAAGGAAGAATTAGAGGCAATAGAAAAGGTACGTGCAATACTGAAGTCTAAGAAGCTTGTACAGTGTACGGAGTGTGGGTACTGCCTTGAAGGATGTCCGAAGAAAATAGCTATACCCGACCTTATATCCTGTTTAAATAATATTAAAACATTCAAAAGCGACACTCCCCGTTTCTATTATGGAATACATACTAAAAATAATAATAGAGCAAAGGACTGCATAAAGTGCGGTAAATGCGAAGCTATCTGTCCGCAACACTTAAAAATACGCGATATACTTGCTGATATTTCCGAAGAGTTTGACGATAAAAATCAGTAAAGCAGCATTACACATTCTTATAAAATATAAATAGCAAGGTCACAAAATTATAGCTGCTACAATGCAGATTCGCTGTTTCGTGACCTTGCTTTAATTGTTTTATAACACTCTGTTTTTATATTCTGTCTTATTTAAAATTCAACTTAATAAATCCTTTTAGATTTATTCGCACTACTTACCAATAGCCGGCTCGTAGCGGTCTTGAATTATAGTATCGATTTTATCGTTGTCATAAACTGTATACTGAATTTCTGTTCCGTCCTTCACAATAGTAAAGGTTTGGTTGTTGAGCGCTCTCCAGCTCTCAGTATCGAACGAGTCGTTACCGTAGTTGGGGAAGCTGTAAGCGTTTACGTTCGCATCACCCGAGTAGATATCTCCGTATTGGAACCATCTCGATGCTGAGGAATCATAGGCAAATACTACGGCAAACACAGATATCAATCCGCCCTTGGAGAACAAGCTCGAAGATTTCTTTGTCGTGGGGTCTTCAGTCGTGAGATATAGAACCATTTCGTTGTTGTTTCTGGGATTGGAATAATTGTCCGTAACGTTTTTGTATTTAATCATAACCGTGCAGGTTTGTTCACCGCTATCCTCACTGAAGGATACTTTCTGTAAGGTATCACCGAAAATATCTTGAATTAGTTGAGTATCTGAGGAGCCGGAGCCCACCACGTTACCAACATAGTTGCCGTTCAAACCGAAAGCGCCATTATTGCCCATCTCGTCAATGATTCGGTCAAACATTGTGTTAATGTTTAGCGATTCGTTAAATTTCTCAAGTGCATTTTTGACAGTAGATTGGTTTTCGGCCTCCCCCTTGTCCGCTTCTCCCTTGAAGCCAAATATCATTTGAAGTGTTACACTTGCTACTATTGGCTCTGAGGAAGTAACTGTTAGAACTATTTCATCAATACTGCTTCCACCGGGGTTGATTTCAGTACCGTCTACTACAAGGCCTTGCGAGTTAAGTGTTCCTCCCGTGATTCCGCTTTCAACTGTAGCGGTGAATACTGTATCAGAGTTGTAGGAAGATACACATCTTGGCTCGTAGAAAGAGTATTTAATGGTTGGGTTGGAGTTTTTTACGGTAACAACCACCGTTTTTGTCAGTGATTTTGTAAAGTCAAGATTAAGCATCACCCATCCCATTGGGTTTGCGGAATCCTGTGAACCGCCTTTGGATATAATTGTATCGTTTGACTCTGAGCTTTGAATTCTGGCGTCGGAAATGTGTAGGTAGTCTATGACGACAACCGGTTCTACATATGCTTTTCCTGTAAAATTAAAATCATCAAAAACTCTTGCATAACCTATACACATAAAGGAAAAAGAAAGGAGTAGTACTATTGACACAAAAATCTTAATAGTGTTATTCATTTTATCTCCTTTCTTTCTGCGAAATTTTAAAAATTAGAATTTGTTTTAATGCTTCCCCATGGTTTTTCGGGGAAGCATTTTGTAATCTTACTTTTTAGCGGCTTGCTTCTTTACCTTAGGAGCTTTTGGCTCTTTGATTTTATAGCTGTCACTAAGTATTTTGATATAACCGGCCTCAACAAGCTCTACAGTCTTTTTGAACGGGTAAATCTCCAGATAATCGAGCGTCTTTGCCTTGGGATTCTGATATATTTCAAATTTGCTCATTACCATATCAACGAGCTCTTTTGCTCTTTTAAGACCTCTTATTGTCTTAATTCTCACCATAGTAGGCACGTCAGCGTAATCCTTGGATGTGGTAATATCATGGAAATATCTTGTTTCATCTATACTCTTGGGGTCAAGAGCACAGTACAGACACAGTCCCTTGCCTTTTATTCTGATTCTGAAGAGCTGATTTCTGCCCTTCTTATAGGATTCATATCTCCAAGCTGCTTTTGATTTGACGCCCTTGAATGATAGAATGTAGTTTTTGAGCTCGCTGTAATATGTCTTAACAGTTGCAGGGTCGCTTTGCATTAGGTTCGCGGTGAAGCTGCGTTTGCAATGAATGTCAAGCTTTTTGCTTTCGGGAATAACAATCTCTCCCTTTTCGTCGAACTCAATATCGGCGAGAGGGATATTTTCAGATGAAAGTACCGGCTCTTCTGTGATTTCCGTGAGAGCATCACTTGCTTCAAGATTTTGCTCCGCCATATCGATTATAGACTTAAATTCCTCTGTTACGGTAGGAAGTACGGCGGATTCTGAGAGGGCGTGTTCCTTAGGTTCGATGATAAGATATTCACTGTCTAAAATCTTGATAAGTCCTTTTTCAACAAGAGATACCGTTTTCTCAAAGGGGAGTTCGGCTATGTAATCGATTTTCTTTGCTTTTGGGTCTGGCTCAATGCCGAACTTAGCCATTGTAGCGTCTATAAGCTCAATAGCTCGCTTAAGCCCGCGAGTACTCTTAACTTTAACGAGCATCGGAACGCATTCGAACATTTTAGCATCGATAGCTTCCTGGAAGTACTTAGTTTTATCAAATTGCTTGGGATCAAGAGCACAGTATAAGCAAATACTCTTGCCTCTTATCTTCATACGCAGAAGCTGGTCTCTGCCGCGCTTGAAGGATTCATATCTCCAACTCATTCTGGCTTTAACCCCCTTGAATGAGAGAGCGTAGTTTTTAAGCTCGCTGTAATAGTATTTAACAGTCAGAGGGTCGGACTGAATAATATTTGCAGTAAAGCTTCTTCTGCATTGAATCTTAAAGGTGTTGCCGTCTTCGTCGAGGAAGCAACCGTGCTCCTCGTCATATTCGAGGTCGTTTAACACATGTTCGAGGTCTATATGCTTCTGCTCTTCGTGTAAAACATTATTGGATGCAGCATCTTCTGTATTGACTTCAAGCATCAACCTAGGCTCGCTTTCTGTGTTGCCTGTTTCTGCTGAAGCCGGGGAAGAGTCGATTTCAGCAACAGGGAGTTCTTCTGAAATTTCAGCGATGACTTCTGCCGTTTTTTCGTCATTTGCTTCGGGGGCATGCGCCTGTTCTTTCGCTGCAATAAGCTCTTCGCGAAGCTTTTCGATTTCTTTGTAAAGGTCGGATATAACCTGATTGTCGACAGCCGGTACATACTTGGCTGAATCAACGTCATTATTCGCTTCGGTGTTTTTATCCGTGCTTGGAGTAAGCTTTATTACAGAGTCATCTATCCATTCGGGATGTGCCCCGTACAGCTCGTCGTAGTTGTCTATTTTTACCTCAAAGACGTAAAGAATTCTTGTATTTGTGGGAATAAAGAATTGAGTCCTTGTCTGGTCTGTATTCTCACTCATAAGAATGGGAGATTGTATTGTGTCACGAATTGCTAACATTTCCTTGAAAGTACATATCTCAAGAATTTGATAGCCGGAGGTGTCAAAACCGTTCTTTAGCTGTTGAATAAATGAACGGTAGTTGCTAAACAACCTTTGAACCTTGATTGAGTAGTTAACATCATGGTTTCTTGTAAGGTAAACGTAAGCAATAAAAGTGATAAGCAGAGCAAGCTCCAAACCTCCAAATACAATGGATGCTCCGCGATAGATGTGCTGGTTTCCCGAATTTTTACGGGCAAGAATTTTACTGTCACCGTCTTGAACGCTGGACGAATAATTGATGTCGAATGCGTTCTCGTTAAGCGGGACAGAAACACCTATAACATGGGTATTCTGTGCGTTGCTTTCAAACACCTCGGATGAACCGATAACCTCAACCTCCATTGCAATGGTAAGATTTTCCGTTGCGTTACGGATGCCGAGCTTATCTTCAAAATCCTTAACAAGATTATTGTAATCGTGATAGTTAATCTCAATGGACTTAGATATTTTCAGCGTGTTGTTAGAGCTTTGCTTTATCGGAGAGGTTATTTCCTCAAGCATTGTTTTGGGCATCGGGAATTTATTCTTCGTCGCAGAGTCTACAACCTCAGGGTGTGCATAGATTCGATATGTATACTCATAATCAACGTTTGGTGTCCCCATGTTAAGATGGTAGTCCAAATCGATTTTTATAACGGTAGCTGCCATCGTGGGATATGCGAAGTTTGAGGGAATCCACAAATCTCCGTTTTCGTCGGCATACTGCTCAAAATCTGTCAAATAATCACTGTAGAAGGGAGCATCCTTCGGAATTTTAACCTTGTAATTTGCTTGGCTTGATTCCTTGTACTCTATGTAGATTTCTTTATTTAGTTGATTGTAGACAATCACCGATGCAAAAATCAAAAGAGCAACCAAAACCAAGGTGACACCTTGAATAAAAATCCATTTTTTTCGGCGTTCTTTGTAATTCAATCGCTTTTTTCTCTCGGCTTCTGACATTACTATCTCCTATTCTGCCGTAGTTATATACGGCTGCCTTTTATTTTCACGAGCGAATACCTTTACTGTTTTGGCGAAAAAATCGCTCGATTGTAAACAAAGTTATACATTTTGGCCCATTTTTTACTTATAATACGTGTTTTTTAACCAACTCTCTAAGCCACAGGGTTGGATAACCAAAGTAAGGGAGCTTTAGTTCAACAACTCCCAGAATATCGCTTTCGGTGATGTATCCGGTATCTAAGTTTTCGTTTACATCTCCTTTAGTATAGTAACGGTTTTGACCGTTTATATTTGCAATATCTACAACGCGGTGGATGATTTCATTGCCGTCCTTTTTGAATACGATGACCTGTCCTTCTTCTATGTTTTGACCGTCATATTCTTGATATATAGCAATATCTCCTTTGTTAAGCTCTCCTGTCATGCTTTCTGTTGCAATAACGTAAGCGCCAAAGCGAAATGTATTGGAAATAAGCATAACAGTCATCGTCATGAGTACTACTAAAACAGTAGTTATAGCGACACTGACCTTGTCGCTCTTGGGAAGAGCATATTTTTTCTTCTTCTCGTAAAGATAATCTATAAACACGTAAATTACGAGTGGGAGAATAAGATTAACAAAGGCAAGAAGTGAATTTGGAATTCTTGATTTGTAAGGAATTAAGTAGGGATGAAGTGTGATTATCAGGCGGTAAGCTATGTTGGAAATTATACCATATCGTTTTGACAAGTAGTGATAGAGCAGATTTGATAAAACAGCGGGAAGAAATACCAGTCCTATAACGTCCATAAATTTTGCAAAATTAAATATATCAGCCAAAGTGTAATGAATCAGAACCTCGGCTACAACGCAAAAAACGTAGGATATAATATTCGCTGCCGTATCTTCCTGTGCAGAGATAACGTTACGCACGATTTCGGTGGCTACGATAATTACTGCAATTGGAAGAATATACCCAAAAGCTGTCCCTGGTGAAAGTCCGTAATCGGTTCTGTAAAAGCCAAATTTAAGCCCTGTTAAATAGTATATCACTACGTAAACGGCAGCAATAACCGCCATAAGAAGTGCGACTTCCTTATAAACAAAATTTGGTATGCTGCGTTTCTTTATAAACACAATAGCTAGAATACAGATGGCAAGCATCAACGCTGCTGCTACAATTCTTCCTGCATCAGAAAAAAGAAATGAGATTACGAGGGCGACGAGCGTCGAAATAGAAATTATATGTAAAATCTTTTTGTCGGACATGGCCGCCCTCCTTTCTCACTTAATCTTTGAGTTTTGAATTACAGATAAATCAACACTCTCTTATTCAACGTCTGCACGGATACTGAATGAGAAGTCTGCCTGATATACACCGGAGGGTGTTGTATCAAGAGTGATAACCAACATGATAAAAACATATCCGTTTTCGTCACCCGACTTAGCGGGAAGAGTATCGGTTACGGTTGTTCCGTCTGCTTCGTAGATTGTGTAAGCAGATGTAAAGTGGTCACCTGTACCGGTTTCAGTGATTGTTGTGCCGGTCAATTTTGCAGCGTGAGCACTTTCGTTTTCAACCTTGAACCAGATAACTTGACTTTCGCCTGCATCTGTAAGTGTGTATATCTGGAATGATGCTGAGTCCTGTGTATCGTCAGCAACACCGCCGATATCAACGATGAGGTCGCTAGGTCTGTTAATTTCAGCTTCGCCCGCGGTATAAGCATACCATGTTGCTTTGTCATCAGAAACTTCTGTAATTCTGATGTCTAGGTCGAACTCGTGCTGAACCTGACCGTCGGAAATTGTAGCGTTACCTGAGAAGTTAAGCACATCAGAAACTGCAGCATAACCTACACCGATAACCATTACTGCGATAAGTAAAAACGCTGTAACTATAACCTTTCTGTTTTTCATTTTTCTCTCCTTTCAAAGATTTGTGTTTGTTTTTATATCCAAAAGCGAGTGCTTTGTAGATAACTAATCGGTTGTTAACCTTAAGATAAAAAATCTTTTGTTAGTATATATTATAGTTATATAAAATATAGCGCACATTTTATTCTTTGTCAACGAAATTTGAAGTATTTTCCAAATGAGAACAGATTTTTCTATGTTTTACACAAAAAAGTTGTTAAACATTTGTATAAAAATCTGTTAAATCGACACTTCCCACTGTGAAGATAAGAATTTTAATTCTTGAAATCCGACACATCTAAACTTGAAAAGTATAAAACGTGACACTTTGTCAAAATCAAATGATGTGCTCTAAAAAACGTGCGGAGTGCTCGTAAAAGTGCTTTTTGGGTCACTTTCCCAAGGATAAATTAAATTGGAATATAAATTTTACATTGGTATTGATTTATTTACGGTTTTGTGTTATTATAAACTGTAATCTGACTCGAGGGTGATTAAGGATGCCGACTTTTGCCAAATACGGCAAAAGTGTCGCTAAAACTTCGGTATCACTACTGTGAGTGTCTTGGTTTGATTGCGATTTTCAGAAATATAGTAATAACGGTGAAGAAAATGAGAAAAACGAAAATTGTATGTACGCTTGGTCCGGCAAGCCAAAGCAAATCAGTTATTATGGGACTTTGCAATGCGGGTATGAATGTGGCAAGATTAAATTTTTCACACAATACCCATGAAGACCATCAAAAAAGAATAAACCTAATCAAAGAGGTCAGAGATGAGTTAAAGCTTCCCATCGCTATTATGCTTGACACAAAGGGACCTGAATACAGGATTAAGACCTTTGAAGATGGGAAGATAGACCTCTGTGACGGAGATTATTTTACTTTCACGACCGATGACGTAGTTGGAAATAAAGAACACGTTTCGGTAAGCTATAGCAACCTTCCAAAAGAGCTCTTGGTCGGAGATACTATTTTGTTAAATAACGGATTGCTCATATTCCGTGTCGAGAAAATAGAGGGTCCGGATATTGAATGCAAGGTCATAAGCGGAGGTGTTCTTTCGGACAGAAAGAGCATGAGTTTTCCGGGCAAAGTAATGAAGCAGCCATATCTTTCCGAGCAGGATAAAAAGGATATAAAGTTCGGAATAGATAATGGTATAGATTATATTGCCTGTTCATTCGTTTCCTGCAAGCAAGACCTTCTTGATGTACGTGAGTATATGAAAGAGCTTGGCGCAGAGAACGTTGAGCTTATCGCAAAAATTGAAAACCAGTCAGGTGTCGATAATATTGAGGAAATCTGCCGATACTGTGATGGGATTATGATAGCTCGCGGAGATATGGGAGTTGAGATACCTTTTGAAAATCTTCCGGCTATACAGAAAAAACTCATAACTAAGTGCCGTATGCTTGGTAAGAGAGTTATAACTGCAACCGAAATGCTCGAATCAATGATTACAAATCTACGTCCTACAAGAGCAGAAATATCGGATATTGCAAATGCAGTTTATGACGGCACAAGCGCAATAATGCTTTCGGGAGAAACAGCAGCAGGAAAATATCCTGTCCAAGCAGTTGAAACCATGGCGAAAATCGCAGAAACTGCTGAAGCAAATATCAACTATGAGAAGCGCTTCTATACTTCTGATTTCCAGATACGAAATATGACTGATGCTATTTCTCACTCTACCTGCGGAATGGCAATCGATATCGGAGCAAAGGCAATAGTCGCTTGCTCACTTTCCGGTATGACAGCGCGAATGGTATCCCGTTTCCGCTCCCCTGTGCCGATAGTAGGACTTACTACCAATGAAAACACATGGAGAAAGTTGGCTCTTTCGTGGGGCGTAATACCTGCAATGTGTGAGCAATTTACTTCTACAGACGTTCTCTTTTACACGGCGAAGAAGATTGCTATATCAGAGCTTGGACTTAACCCGAAGGATAGAATTGTTATAACAGGCGGTGATACGACGGGTCACTCTGGCAATACTAATTTGATTAAGATTGAAGAAATATAAGATATAACTCACTAGAAAACTTATCTTCAAGAAAAAATAAAAAGATAAAATCCCCTTTCAGTATACAGTTGAAGACAAACTTGTAGGTGTCTTATGCCGAAAGGGGATTTTTTGTTTGGGAGAATTTCGCCTATGGCGAAGATACGCATGCTTGCGGCTTACGAGCGAGCTCGACGCACTCTACACGGCGTATACGAACTCCCGCATCTTGCACTAATGCTTCGATGCGGAGCCGATAAAGCCACGGAACACCAAAAAAGCACCATCCGAAATGGATGGTTTGGGAGAATTTCGCCTATGGCGAAGATACGCATGCTTGCGGCTTACGAGCGAGCTCGACGCACTCTGCACGGTGTATACGAACTCCCGCATCTTGCACCAATGCTTCGATGCGTAGCCGATAAAGCCACGGAACATCAAAAAAAAGCACCATCCGAAATGGATGGTTTGAGAGAATTTCGCCTATGGCGAAGATACGCATGCTTGCGGCTTACGAGCGAGCTCGACGCACTCTGCACGGCGTATACGAACTCCCGCATCTTCCACCAATGCTTCGATGCGGGGCCGATAAAGCCACGGAACACCAAAAAAGCACCACCCGAAATGGATGGTGCTTTTTTGGTGACTCGTGGGAGAATCGAACTCCCGTTTCAGCCTTGAGAGGGCCGTGTCTTAGCCGCTTGACCAACGAGCCGAAGTTCATTGCCCGACTATTATAACACAGCAGTAATATATTTGTCAAGACTTTTTTCAAAACTTTTAATATTGCTGAAAGCAAGTATTTTTAAGATGGCTTTTGTTATCTGCTTTTTTGAAAAGGTCTTGTTTTATGTGAATTTTGACTCTCTTAAATGTATTTCTATATGGTAAGGTCTATTATTTTGCGGCAAGAGAAGCTAATTCTAAAGCCGTATTTTCAAATTAAAAGGTGACAAGATAGAAGTCAAGAACTATTGTTATAGTAAATTCCTTGCTTCCGAAATTATAGGAGCAGCTTCTTTATTCATTCTTTCTTGTATTTCTTTTAACGCTTTAATGAACTTGAAGATAATGTAACCTATGCCGATAGGAGGAAGTGCAACAGTTAAAAAAATAGCTAACAAAATTTCCTTTTTATCAAACTTTGGTTTCATTTTTTTCTTAATAGTATATAACATTAATTATTGATGTAAATTCTATCTCTTGTAGCGGATTTTATACGCTACGCGTGCGATAGCTTTTTCTTTGGAGATAATCGTCCACAACTTTTTGTAGTGAGAGCATTTCCTCATCATCCGAGAAAATAGCGGGATAATTAGTTGTTCCGTTAACATAAAAATCGGACACGTAGTCCGCTGTGGAGCGGTCTTCTGGGTCGCAAG
>JAZSJG010000038.1:0-21087 GCA_045534215.1 Eubacteriales bacterium | reverse complement strand
TATGCACCTCTAGCTCAGTTGGTAGAGCAACTGACTCTTAATCAGTGGGTCCAGGGTTCGAGTCCCTGGAGGTGCACCATAAGATTAAACACTTTTTATTTTAATTTGTCAGCAACTGACTCTGAATTTGGCGCTCGGGGTGTAGAAACGCAAAAACGTTCCGCTATCCCTATATGGAAAGTAACATCTCCTCGCAGCCAAGATACCGCCTACGCGGTATACAAGGGTCCAGATTCGTAGTCCCAGAGGTGCACCATAAGATTAAACACTTTTTATTTTAATTTGCTAGCAACTGACTCTGAATTTGGCGCTCGGGGTGTAGAAACGCAAAAACGTTCCGCTATTCCTATATGGAAAGTAACATCTCCTCGCAGCCAAGATACCGCCTGCGCGGTATACAAGGGTCCGGATTCGCAGTCCCAGAGGTGCACCATAAGATTAAACACTTTTTATTTTTAATTTGTTAGCAACTGACTCTGAATTTGGCGCTCGGGGTGTAGAAATATAAGAAGCAAATGAAATTACGGTTTTGTATAGGAGATAATTGTGGAAAAAATCTGGCATGAAATGTATGATGCGGCAAGGGGCGTGTTAAATGCGAGAAGAATTTCGGAATACGTTACCTGCGGTGAAGTGGCGGCGGCAATTTGCTCGAAGTCAGGTAAAATATACACCGGAGTGTGCATTGATACCTGCTCGACACTTGGTGTTTGTGCCGAGAGAAATGCCATTTTCAATATGATTACAGAGGGAGAATCTGAAATAGACAAGGTCTTGTGTATTCTTCCTGACGGCTCATGCGGAGCACCTTGCGGTGCTTGTCGCGAGCTTATGGTACAGATTATGGCAGGAAAGTATTACGATATTGAAATAATGCTTGATTACCATGCGTGCCGCACTGTAAAGCTTGGAGAAATAACGCCTGAATGGTGGATTAAATAATTAAACAGAGCATCCCGACGATTAAATTTTTGTCAGGGTGCTTTTGCATTTTCAAAATAGAGCAAAAAGATTTTGAGTTTTTGAATGGGCAGCATTTGAGGAGAAAAATGAAGAGAAAGACTAAAAGAAGTTTTTAGTAAAAAGTTAAATAAAATATTTTCAGTTTTTTCGACAAGATTGACATTTCATAAAAACGTGGTAAAATATAATAGAGCTTATAACAAGCAACCCGCGATAAACATATTGTAGGTATAAGAGCGATGGGTGTGATATATTTTTCCAAAACCGGACAAAATAGATTTAATTTGTTTTAAGAGGTAGGGAGGAAATAATGCTATCGGCAAATGAGATAACAAGCTTGATACAAGGGCTTATATGGCTTTTGGCAGGTGTCGGTGTGTTCATTGTTGGCATGAACTTTATGGGTGGCGCTCTTGAAAAATGCGCCGGCGGTGGAATGAAAAAGCTGCTTGAAAAAATAAGCAACAACAGATTTGCAGGAGTAGGTGTCGGAGCGGCAGTTACTGCTATAATTCAAAGTTCCTCGGCAACCTCGGTTATGGTTATCGGTTTGGTAAATGCAGGCGTCATGACGCTTATGCAGGCGACTCCGATTATTATGGGAGCAAACATAGGTACAACCATTACGGGTGTGCTTGTTGCACTGAAAAATGATTATTTCAATATGCTTATGTACCTTTTGGCTTTTGTCGGAGTTATGATGGGCTTCGTAAAAAAGGAGAAAGTGAAGCTCGCAGGAACTCTGTGCTCGGGACTTGGTCTTATTTTCGTAGGGCTTAATGTAATGAGCAGCGAAAATGCGTTTGGAAGCCCTCTTGTCGAAAGACTTTTTGCAAGCATATTTAAAACTATAGATTTTCCGCTTCTTCTTATTTTGGTGGGAATCATCTTTACAGCACTTATCCAAAGCTCCTCCGCTTCCACCGGTGTGGTTATAACGATGGTTGGAACGGGAATTTTGCCTCTTGAACTCGCACTGTTTATAATACTCGGTTCTAATATAGGTACTTGTGTGACAGCGCTTCTTGCATCCTTTGGAGCAAATGCAAATGCAAAAAGAGTTGCACTGACTCACTTCACGTTTAACATTATCGGTACGGCAATATTTACAGCACTTATATGGATTTTCAAAGATTTTGCTGTCAATCTTCTCGTATCTGTTTTCCCCGGCACAGATGCCATGTCGCTTCAGATGCGTGTTTCCTTATTCCACGTTATATTTAACGTCGCGACAACCTGTTTTCTTTTGCCGTTTACAAAGCAGCTTGTCAAATATTCAACCCTCGTTATTAGGGATGAAAAGCAAAAAACCGAGTTTCTTACGCTTAAGTACGTTGACGAACGTCTTTTGTCAACACCTCCTGTAGCACTTATGCAGGTAAAAAAGGAGATGGAATATATTTTTTCCTTGGTTGAAGAAAATATCAAGCTTTCTTGTGTTGCAATGCAGAGCGGATTATTGTCAAACGGGGAAAAAGTAGTTAAAAATGAAGAGATAATTGACTTTACAAACAGTGCTTTGACTAAATTTTTAATCAAGCTTTCTTCGGGCGTAGAACAGAGCGACGAGCGAATAATCGGTTCTTATTTCCACGTTCTTAATGACCTTGAGCGCATAGGTGACCATGCGGAAAACTTCTATGAAATTGGAGAAGAGATGCAAAAGAAAAGCATTGAATTTTCTGATAAAGCACAAGGTGACATAAAAGAGATGAGCGGTAAAATTATAAAGATGCTTGAAGCGGCAAAGGATGCATTTGAAAACCTTAACAAGACACGCCTTGCTGAGCTTACTATCCTCGAGGAAGAGGTGGATGGAATGAAAAAGGCACTTTCCGCAAATCATTTTGCCCGTCTTGCCGAGAGAAATTGTAAAATAGAGGTAAGCCCATATTACTCATCTGCGATAGCGGGACTCGAACGTGTTGCAGACCATTTAGTTAACGTCGGATACAGTATAGTAAACCCAGTTGGTTCTCAAAAAGACATTTAATAAAAATACAAGGGGTAAAATTATGATACTTGCTTTAGTACTCTTTGCTCTTACTTATGTGCTGATGCTTGTTTTCAGCAAATACAGACCGTATATTGCTCTTGCTTCGGGACTAATCTTCATAGTTTCGGGAATGCTCCCGCTTGATAAGATTCTTGGCTCGATAGACTTTAACGTTTTGCTGATGATAGCGGGAACAATGGGTATAGTCGCTTTGTTTATAGAAAGCAAAATGCCCGAGCTGCTTGCAGATTTGATTATGGAAAAGGTTCCAAATGTTATGTGGGCGGCAGTTGCAATGTCTCTTTTTGCGGGTATAATTTCGGCATTCGTCGATAACGTTGCAACAGTACTTATGGTAGCACCCGTTGCTCTTGAAATATGCAAAAAGCTTAATACCAACCCAGTACCGTTCATTATATCGGTTGCTGTTTCTTCAAATCTGCAAGGCGCGGCAACGCTGGTTGGAGATACGACGGCAATTATGCTTGGCTCAGCTCTTGATTTAAGCTTTATGGATTTCTTCTGGTATAAGGGAAGACCCGGCATATTCTTCGCGGTAGAGCTTGGAGCTGTGCTTTCAGCACTTATAATTGCATTCATTTTCCGCAAGGAAAAAGCCCCCATTCCAAAAGCAAACGAGCGGACTAAGGTGACAGATTACGTGCCGACAGCTCTTCTTGTCGGAACTATCGTTCTTCTTATTGCTGCGTCCTTTATTCCGAATAAGCCAGACATTACAAACGGACTTATTTGCTGTGGCTTGCTTGTCATAGGACTTGTTTATAACATAATAAAGAAGAAAAAAATATCTGCTATAATTCAGCCGCTTAAGGCAATTGATTTTGAGACAATAGGACTTCTTCTCGGTCTTTTCTTTATGATTGGCGGAATTACGGAAAAAGGCGTTATTGACGCTGCTGCAAATCTTCTTGCAAAGATGGGCGGAGGAAACATTTTCCTTCTTTACACGGTTATAGTTTGGGCTTCCGTTCTTATTTCGGCATTTATAGATAACATACCTTACGTTGCGACGATGATTCCCGTAATAGCAGGACTTGCTTCAGCGCTTTCTGTTGACCCGACTGTCCTTTATTTCGGATTGCTTTCGGGCGCAACTCTCGGAGGAAACTGTACACCCATTGGAGCATCTGCAAACATCACGGGTATCGGTATACTTCGCAAGGAGGGTTACACTGTAAAGAATTCCGACTTCTTCAAGATAGGAATACCCTTTACACTCGCGGCAATTATACCCGCATATATTTACTTATGGCTTATGTACGGAATATAAAAAATCGTATTAATTAACGGCTTGTTTGTAATATATGATATCATATAATGCTTTTTAACATTTTCTATGGAGGTTAAAATGAAATACGTAATGTATAATCCCATATCGGGAGGCGGAAAGGCGGTAGTCGAAGAGTACGCAAAAGCTCAAAATGAAAGGACAGAGCTTTGCGACATGACGGAAATAAAGGATTGGAAAGATTTCTTCTTGGGAATCGGAGAAGAGGACAGCATTCTTGTTTTCGGCGGTGACGGAACTCTTAACAGATTTGCAAATGAGCTTTCGGGAATTGAAATCGGCTGTGATATATATTATCACCCGTCGGGCACGGGTAACGATTTTGCATTGGATGTTGGAATGGCTGACGCAAAAGAGCCCTTTTTGATAAATGAGTATCTTAAAAACTTGCCCGAGGTATCAGTGGGCACAAAGACGCTTCGATTTATAAACGGCGTTGGATACGGTATAGACGGATATTGCTGTGCGGTAGGAGATAAGCTTCGAGAAGAAAAGAAGAAAATAGATTACACTGCTATTGCCATAAAGGGTCTTCTTTTTCACCATAAGCCTGCTAACGCTACTGTTATTGTAGACGGAGTGGAGCACGTTTTTGAAAAGGTGTGGATTGCGCCTACTATGGTGGGCAGACATTACGGTGGCGGAATGATTCCGACACCGGACCAAAAAAGAGATTCGGGAGAGCTTTCCGTTATGATTTTTCACGGCACGGGAAGACTGAAAACTCTTATGATATTTCCCTCGATTTTCAAAGGAACACACGTTGAGCATAAGAAGAACATTGCTGTTTTCACAGGAAAAACCATAACGGTAAAATACGACAGACCTACGTTTTTGCAGGTTGACGGAGAAACATTTTATGATGTGACAGAATACACCGCAAGGATATAATTTTAATTTAAAAGGAGTTTTTTATGAAGAAAATCAAAAATCAAAACACTTTCATCACAGCAGCGGCTTACATTGCTATCGGAATACTTTTCATGATACTTCGCGGCGGCGTAATCAGCATTGCCATGACGGTTCTCGGCGTTTTGCTTATTGTATCTGCAGTTAGTGATTTCATAAAAAAAGAAATGCCATCTGCAATAGTTAAGGCGGTGGTTGGTATTGTTGTCCTTGTAGCAGGTTGGGCATTTGTAAGTCTTGCGCTTTACATAATGGCTGCAATTCTGCTCGCCCTCTCGGCCGTTGACCTTTATCGCATACTTTCGCGAAAGGGCAAAAAGAAATGGTCGAGGATTTTAGAGCCCGCAATCACTTTGATTATTGCAGTTGCCTTACTCTTTAATCAGGGCGGTGCGGTTGATTGGATGTTTGTTCTCGCCGGTGTTCTTTTCGCCTTCGAGGGAGCACTTATGCTTTACAACCAATTCTCATCAAAATAAAAAATAAAAATAATAAAGGCAGCGTGCTTCGATGAAATACACGCTGCCTTTTGCATGAAAAAATATATACAATCAATGAGAGCTATGGAGAAAAAGATTGACAATCAACTTAATATAAATTATAATATTTAGGAAGAGAAAAAATCAGCATTTTAAGAGGTAAATAAAATGACACAGAACCAGCTTACCGAGATTAATTTGGGAAACAGTTTAGATAATCTTGCCAACCTTGACCCGAGAGGATACGGTGTGTGCAAAATTTTATATGATGCATCTCGCGAATATACAGGTGGGCCAACATCAATGAATGCCGCGAAAAAGCTTTTTTCCACACTTGGAGCAGGCGATGTTGTTTACATAATGACAGGATTTGTTTTACGCCCCTATAAGAAAGCGGAAATGGATGGGATAGTAAGCTCGGTATTGCTCGCAAGAGCACTCGTAAAGGCATTTGATGCTAAGCCGATTATTATCTGTCCTACCGACAATTATTATGCGGTAAAGAAGCTTTCCGCGTGTGTCGGACTGCATCTTTTTGAGGATGTAAAAGAGCTCCTTGAGATACCTGCTTCTATGGGTGTTATCACCTTTACAAAGGATGCGAGTGAAGCTGAAAAGGAAGCGGAGCGTATAATAAACACGGCGCTGCCAAAGGCAGTTATCAGTATTGAAGCTCCCGGTGCAAACGCGCTTGGAGTGTATCACAATGCAATAGGCCTTGAGGTGACAGAGCTTGAAGCAAAGATGGACGTGCTGTTTGAGAAGCTTCAGAAAAGAGGTGTTCTCAATATTGCAATTGGTGACCTTGGTAATGAAATAGGAATGGCAGCAATCGAAAAAACTCTTAAAAAGTACATTCCCTATGCAGCAGAGGGAAGATGTCAGTGCGGATGCGGCGGAGGAATTGCCGTGAGAACCAAAGCGGACAATATTATAACGGCGACCGTTTCGGATTGGGGATGCTATGCAATGATAGCAGCACTTGCTTATCTTAAAGAGGATATCGACGTGATGCACACCAAGCAGCTCGAAGAGGACGCGATGAAATGTGCTTCTCGCAGCGGTATGATTGATATGTACGGCTGGTTGATACCCGCCATAGACGGCTTTGGACTTGAAATAAACACCTCAATAGTTTCTCTTATGCGTGAGATGGTAGAAAGCACCCTGTCATTAAAAGACAGAGTGAAGAATTGGTTCGACGGTGTAAATGAGTTAAGATACTTTGACAACTGATAATAATTTTTGGAGAATATTCATATACAAAGATGGATAAAGTAAAATTTCTACGTTGCGCGGATTCTGCCATAACGGTTGAGTTTTCTCAAATGATAAGCGAGGACGTGAATAAAAAAATAAGGTTTCTCGAAGAGAATATTGAAAAAGAGGGCATACCGGGTGTAACAGATACCATCCCTGCTTTTTGCAGCATTACAATATGCTTTAATCCTCTTTTAATTAAAAGAGCAACTCTTGAGAAAAGAATTTCAAAAATACTTGACTCATACAGTCCGAGTCAAAGCAGTAGAAGAAGGATATTTTACATCCCTGTGTGCTATTGCGAGGAGTATTCACCAGATATGGATGACGTTTGTCATCTCACGGGACTTACACGTGAACAGGTTATAGAAATTCACACGTCGCGCGATTATCTTATATATATGCTCGGCTTTTTACCCGGATTTGCATATCTTGGCGGTATGGATGAGAGAATTGAAGCTCCGCGTCTTGATACACCGAGAACACTTATTCCCGCAGGTGCTGTGGGAATAGGGGGAAAGCAAACGGGTATATATCCTCTTGCTTCACCGGGCGGTTGGCGGCTTATCGGAAGAACTCCGATTGCTGTTTATGACGCCGAGAGGGAAGAGCCGATTCTTTACAAGGCGGGCGACTATATAAGATTTTATCCTATAACTCTAAAGGAGTTTGAAGAAATTTCAAACGACCCATGTTTTCGAGTGGAAGTAAAGGAGGAAGAATAATGATTATGAAAATTCTTTCCCCGGGGCCTCTTTCCACCCTGCAGGATTTGGGCAGATTCGGTTATATGAAATCTGGTTTTTCGCAAAACGGGGCAATGGATGCTCATGCTTTGCAGATTGCAAATATTCTCGTAGGAAATTCTCGCTCTGAAGGCGCAATTGAAATGACCTTTATGGGAATTAGTGCGGAATTTGACACGGATGCCGTTATTGCCGTCACCGGCGCAGATATGCAGCCGAAAATTAACGGTGAGAATATAAAGACGTACACAGCATGCCAAGTAAAAAAGGGAGACGTACTCTCTTTTGGAATGGCAAGTGAGGGCATGCGCGCCTACCTTGCGGTAGCAGGCGGCTTTGACGTAGAAAAAAAGATGGGTAGCATCTCAACAAATATGAAATGTAAGATGGGTGGATATTTCGGAAGACGTCTTATGACAGGGGATGAAATATTCTTACGAAGAGGGACCCGTCTTATCGACAAGGATTCCCGTACCTGCGCAGCAGATTGCTACTCCGAATGCATTACGGTAAGGGTAATGTTAGGTCCGCAGGACGATTGTTTTACAAAAGAGGGCAAGAAAATGTTCTTGTCCGCAACCTATACCGTATCGGACAAGTCGGATAGAATGGGTATTCGTCTTGAGGGAGAAGCGGTGGAGAGTGCCGGAGGAGTTGATATAATTTCTGACGGAATTGTTTTTGGCTCTGTTCAGATACCCGCATCAGGCAAGCCGATAATTATGATGTCGGACAGACAGACTACGGGTGGATATGCAAAGATAGCGACGGTCATAAGTGTAGACCTTCCCCTTCTTGCGCAAGCGCGTCCCGGTTCACAGATAAAATTTATGAATGTGAGTGAGAGCTGCGCTTTAAAGCTTCTTAAAAAAAGAGAGAAAAAGCTCAAAGAGCTTGATAAAAAAATTAACAGTGGAGTATAATATGGATTATTCTAAAGCATTACCCGAAGAGGTAAGACGGTTAATAAGAGAGGGGAAAATAACGACTCAGACATCCGGCATGTGCGATGGATATGCACAGGCAAATCTTATAGTTTTGCCTGCCGAGGATGCCTATGACTTTCTGCTCTTTGCACAGAGAAATCCGAAGTCATGCCCGATACTCGAGGTGGGGGACGTAGGAAGCCGTGTAATAAAAAGAATGGCAAATTTCGCAGACGTTGCAAAGGATATACCCAAATACCGTCTTTGGATTAACGGAGAGCTTGAGGGTGAGTACAGTGACGTTTCAGAACTGTGGCGCGAGGATTTTGTTTACTTCTTAATAGGTTGTTCCTTCTCATTTGAGGGAGAGCTTCTTTCTTCGGGAGTGCCTGTTCGCCATATTGAAAAAGGCAAAAACGTTCCAATGTACATTACGAATATTGAGTGTGACAGTGCGGGCAAATTTTCGGGACGCACGGTGGTGAGTATGCGCCCGATGCTGCCTGAACAGGTTATAAGGGCGGCAAGCATAACCGCCTCGATGCCCAGAGTACACGGTGCACCTATACATATAGGCGACCCCCAAAAAATCGGTATAAAGGATATAAATTGTCCTGATTTCGGTGATACACCCGATATTTACGAGGGCGAAATTCCTGTGTTCTGGTGCTGCGGTGTTACTCCTCAATCGGTGGTTATGACTGCAAAGCCAAGGATAGCAATTTCACACGCCCCGGGACATATGTTTATAACAGACGTAAAAAATTCTTACCTTAAGGACTGATTTAATATGTATTATATAGATTTGAACTCTGACCTTGGCGAAAGCTTTGGTGCATATAAAATAGGCAGAGATGCGGATATAATTCCCCTTGTTTCTTCGGTTAACCTTGCCTGCGGCTTTCATGCGGGCGACCCTGACGTTATGGCTGCGGCAACAGAGTTGTGCAAAAAGGAAAACAAGTGCGTCGGAGCGCATCCCGGATTTATGGATTTACAAGGATTTGGAAGAAGAAATATCCCCCTTTCTCCAAAAGAGGTTAAAAACCTTGTACTCTATCAGATAGGTGCGCTTTATGCATTCTCTAAAAGCCGCGGAATAGCTTTGAAGCACGTAAAGCCACACGGAGCTTTGTATAATATGGCGGCAAAGGATTACGCAATGGCTAAAGCTATATGCGAGGCAATACGCGATTTTGACCCATCTCTCATTCTTCTTGCACTTTCCGGAAGCAAAATGATTGAGGCGGCAAAAGATGCGGGAATCCCTTATGCGAGTGAGGTTTTTGCCGATAGAGCATATGAGGATGACGGAACTCTTGTCGCAAGAAGCAAACCGGGAGCTATGATAGAAAATGAGGATGAAGCTGTATCCCGTGTAATAAAAATGATTAAAAATCACAGGGTAACTACAGTAACCGGTAAAGAAATCGAAATATATCCGGATTCGGTATGCGTTCACGGTGACAGCGAAAAGGCACTACTTTTTGTTAGAAAAATCACCCGCGCGCTTTGTGATGAGGGCATAGAAATAAAACCGTTGGAAGAGGTTATAAAGCATAGATAAGCAAGAGTTGATACAGTTCCAAAAAACAATATAAAAACGAGCTTTGATATCCTTTCGGAAAAAGCTCGTTTTATTTTATTTGCTCACCCCAGCATAACGTCAAGGAGCATCATTGTCGCAAAGCCGAGTATGATGCCCGTTGTTGCAAAATATCCGCCCTCATCCTGATTTTTTTGGCATTCGGGTATAAGCTCATGTACCGCCACAAGAATCATACAGCCGGCGGCAAAGGATAGTGCATAAGGAAGAATTTGTTCCACATAGACAACAAGAAGTGCGCCTAAAACACCCGCAACCGGCTCAACCATCCCCGATGCCTGACCGAATAAAAAGCTTTTTCTTCTTGAAAAGCCCTCACGCCTCAGAGGTAGGGACACTGCTGCACCCTCGGGGAAATTCTGTAAACCTATTCCGAGTGCGATAGTGATAGCCCCCATAAGTGCCTCGCTTGAAAAATCTGTATTTCCAAGCGCACCAAAGGCAACGCCTACGGCAAGCCCTTCGGGTATATTGTGAAGCGTGATAGACAAAATCAGCATCATAATCCTACTGATTCGCGTTTTTTTTGCTTCATCGTTGCCGCCAAGCTTTTGACGGGTAAGGGTTACTATCTTGTCACTTCCCCACATAAATACAGCCCCGAGGAGAAACCCTAAGGTTGCAACTAAATATGCAGGCAGCTTTGATATATTTTCGGCTCGTTCAATGGCAGGTGCAAGAAGTGACCAAAAGCTTGCGGCAATCATGACACCCGAGGCAAATCCGAGCATGAGATTTAAGATTTTTGGATTGGGTGACTTGAAAAAGACGACGGTTGCAGCGCCCAAGGCGGTAACAAACCAGGTGCCAAGCGTTGCAATCAGCGCCATCACCAAAACAGAGTTCATAAAACACCCCCATATTCATTATATTTTTCCGCACCTCAAGATGTTCGCCTTTTAAAGTAAATCGAATTATCAAAGCACCGCTCCTTGATTTTCTTCGGATATTGTGATAAGATGGGTTTATAATAAATTTTCGGGGGATTTTGAAGTGAAGCTTTTGTTTAGCGCATTGATAAAATTTACCGTGGGACTTCTTTTTGTCGGCGCACTCTTGTTTTTGCCTGCGGGTACATTTTCTTATATGAACGCATGGCTCTTTATTTTGCTGCTTTTTGTTCCAATGCTCGTTTTAGGCGTGGTTTTGTTTATAAAGTCACCGAAGCTTCTTGAAAAACGTCTTGATGCTAAGGAAAAACGCACAGAGCAAAAGGGAGTGGTTTTAATAAGCGCTCTTTTGTTTATAGGCGGATTTGTTGTTGCAGGTCTTGATTTCAGATTTTCCTTGTCTGATATTCCGCTTTGGGCAGTAATAGCTTGTTCGACAGTGTTGCTTTTGTCGTATGCCCTTTATGCCGAGGTTATGAGAGAAAATGCTTATCTTTCAAGAACGGTAGAGGTTTCGGAAAATCAAAGGGTTGTCGATACAGGGCTCTACGGTATAGTCAGACATCCGATGTATCTTGCAACCGTTCTTATGTTTCTTTCAATACCTATAATACTCGGCTCTATTTGGTCTTTCGTTTGCTTTTTGCCCTACATCCCGGTGATTGTGGTAAGAATTCACGGAGAGGAAAAGCTGCTCGAAAAAGAGCTTCCGGGATACACAGAGTATAAAACTCGAGTTAAATACAAAATGATTCCGTTTATCTGGTGACAAAAGGTATTTTTTGGGGTTGATTTTGTAAAGATTTGGGAATATGTTATTTAATAGATGTTATTGATTACATTTCGCGCATACCGTATTTGGCGGCGTTTTGCATAGAAAAAGCGTGTTGCTTTAATTGGCAACACGCTTTATTTTATAATTTTGTTAATTTTCTTTATCAAGATGCCTGAGGTAACACCGACGACGATACCTGCTATAGTACCGGAGAGAAGCAGAAATGGCAGATAATATACTACTACGTTGGTTTCAAGCATAAATGATGCTGCCAAGATTTGTCCTATGTTGTGCATAACGCCGCCGAGGACGCTGACGGTAATTTCGTTTAACGGAGTGAATCTTTTAACAATAATCATGGTGAAAAGACTGAATACTGCGCCCGTAATACTGTATATCAAGCTCACGGGGCTTCCAAAGAGCAGGGAAACGAGGAAAACGCGTATGAGTGAAACAACAATAGCTTCCTTGATGCCAAGCTTATAAAGGGCGAATATCACCGCGATGTTTGCAAGTCCGACTTTTACGCCTGGGATAGCTATGAAAGCGGGAATTCTGCTTTCTATAAAGGAAAGAATAAGTGCAACAGATACAGACAGAGCCATTGTCGTTAGCCATTTTGTGCTTTTTTTCACGGTGTCCTCCTTTTCGTTTTTTAAAATCAGATGATATCAATATACAGCAAATCGAAAATTGTAAGTGGGATTAGGATACAAGGTCTACACCGCCACTGCTTTTTCCTTTAATGGTTACGGAAATGCGATTCGGCAAACAAATTATCGTTTCGCCGACGTAGCGAATTTTGCCTGTTTTTTCACACGTATGGTCGGGACAGGTGGAGTAATTCATATATGCCGTACCGTTTTCAATGACAAGGACGTTAGTGCCCTCACCGAGAGTATAAACACCGTCGGATGAAAGGGAATATTCCGCAACCTTCTTTCCGTCTGTTTCCACCACTACGACATCTCCTGCTTTTCGTGTCAGTCCCATAATGAGAAGCACAAGAAGAGAAATAAAAAGAATTGATGATATAACAATTATGTCTAGGCGGTATTTATTCGGTTTTTTTACACTCGTTTTCTCCATAATAAATGCCTTCCGTTATTTTAAGGTGGGATGCTATCAGCACCCCACCGTTTTCTATATTATCAGAAATGAGCTCCGCAAATGAAGTTACCCTCATGAATACAGTGAACAGGGCAAACCTCAACGCACTTGCCGCAGCCGGTGCAAAGTGAGTAGTCGATTGTAGCAAGGTTGTTTATAACCTTTATTGCGCCATGCGGACAGTTTTTCTCACATTTCATGCAACCGATACAACCGTTTGAGCACGCTTTGCGTGTAACTGCGCCTTTTTCGTGGTTGGAGCATTCAACTACAACTCTTACCGTGTCGTTAACAAGATGGATTATATCGTTAGGGCATTCGCGTACGCAAATTCCGCATCCGATACATTTTCTCGGGTCAACATGAGCAAGTCCGTCTGAGATGCTGATAGCATTTTGCGGACAAACCTTTGCACAGTCGCCGTAGCCAAGGCAGGCGGATGTACACGCTTTATCACCGTTATATGAAAGATTTGCGGTAACACAGCTTCTTGGACCCTTGTAGTCATATTTTCTTGTTGTTGCACCGCAGTTTCCGTTGCAGGCAACGTAAGCGACCTTTTCTACAACGTCTGCCGCTTCGACGCCGAGGATGGAAGCAATAGCGCAAGAAACACCGTCACCGCCGGGTACACAAAGATTGGTTGCTGAGGTTTTACCCTCTGCCAATGCTTTGGCATATCCGTCGCAACCGCTGTATCCGCAGGCGCCGCAGTTAGCACCGGGAAGGCAGTCGCGTATTGCCACTGCTGTTTCGTCTTCCTTGATTCCAAAGAAGACACTTGCAACTGTAAGAAGCACCGCACATACGAGCGCGACACCTGTGAGTAATAAAAGAGGAATAAGAATTGGCATATCCCCTACCTCCTTAAATAGCTAAAAGATTCTCTACAACGCCTGCAAATCCGTAGAACGCAAGAGCGACGATGGATGCGGCGATAAGAGTGATTGGAACGCCCTTAAAGCTTTTGGGAGAGGGACAGTTTTCAATTCTCGAACGAACACCTGCGAAAAGAATCATCGCGATAAGGAATCCGAGACCTACACCGAGCGATGATATCATGGATTCAAGGAAATTGTATCCGTCTGTGATGTTGTTGATAGTAACTCCCAGCACAGCGCAGTTTGTCGTGATAAGAGGCAGGTAAACACCGAGCGACTTATGGAGAGCCGGAATGAACTTCTTAAGCACGATTTCTACGAACTGTACGAGAGCCGCTATAACGAGAATAAAGACTATCGTCTGTAAGTATTGAAGCTTTAAGGGAACAAGAGCGTACGTATAAATCGGGTATGTGACAGCCGTAGCGCAAAGCATAACAAATGTTACAGCGATACCCATACCGGACGCCTGGTCGAATTTCTTGGAAACACCAAGAAATGGGCAAATACCGAGGAATTGTTGGAGCACGTAGTTCTTGACAAGGATGCCACTTGTGAGTATAAGGATTAATTCTTTAGTCATTTTCGCCTTGCTCCTTTGCTACGTTTTCAGAAGAGAGACCGCAGGATGCTTTTGAGCAATGGCTGATTGATGGGCATCCCTCGCAGGAGAAGGATTTTCTCTTTACGCCGCCCTTTTTCTCGGTAATTTTATTCATTATGGCGATAAGAATTCCGTATACAAGGAAGCCGCCGGGAGCTGCAGTGAGAATCGGAATTTTGAAGCTCGAAAGGAAGGGGATTTCAAATCCCGCAAACGTACCGTTTCCGAGGACCTCGCGTATGGTTGCTATAGCGAGAAGAGCAACAAGAAATCCGATACCGATGCCGATGCCGTCAAGCATAGAGTCGAGAACAGTATTCTTTCTTGCGAACATTTCGGCTCTTCCGAGAATGATACAGTTAACAACTATAAGTGCCAAATAGACGCCAAGCATATTATAAATGCTCGGTAAAAATGCCTGTAAAAGCATTTGAACTACAGTAACGAACGCTGCTATAATTACGATATAGCAGGGAATGCGTACTGTTTCGGGAATAATTTTTCGCAGAGACGAAATAACCACGTTAGAGCCGATAAGAACCAGTGTTGCCGCAATACCCATACTTAATGCGGAAATTACGGACGTTGAGGTTGCAAGTGTCGGACACGTTCCGAGTATAAGGATTAGAACGGGGTTGTCTGATATTATTCCTCGGAGAATAATCATAAGCTTTTTGTTATTTGTCATTATTGATTACCTCCTGTAAGAATTTCAAATGCTGTGAATGCTGCCTTCACTGCCTTCTGATAGCCGTATGTGGTAAATGTTGCGCTGCTCAAAGCTCCGATATCCGTGCAGTCTGTAGATATCAGGTCCTCGTGCATATCGGGCTCACCGGAAGAGAGCTTGATGTCGTCCTTTCCGTGTCCACGGTACTGCTCGTAGTATTCTTCGGTAGCACACGCGTCACCGTAGCCCTTAGATTCGCTGTGCGAAATTGTGCGGCAGTCGATTATTTTGCCGTCGCTTGAAATTGAGAGCTTGATTTTAATTGTGTCACCGTTGCCGTAATCAAAGAGCGCCTGATAGCCCTTTGCCGTGAGCTCGAACACATAGTTGCCGGTTGACGTTGTATATACTTTGTTTACAGTGGATTTATTGATACCATCGGGAAGCTCTGTAATTTCGGTAAGAACAGAAGCTTTAACCGAGGTGTCAGCCGCGATGGCTTTGGATTTGTTTTCTTCGGTTGCGTCGCTTGTTGCTACAGTACCGTCTGCTTTAATTCCTACAAAAGCTTCACCTATTACGTAAACGTAACCGGAGTTGTCGGAAGCAATGTACGCTGCATCAACACCAATAAGTGCCTCTGTTGCAAACCATTTTTCGAACTCGACTCCGTTCGTTCCGAGAGCAGCATTGCAGTTGTCCTTAAGAATTTGCTCTGGAGTACGCACGTCAACAGTACCGCCGGAGGCGATGACAAAAGATTGAAGTGCTGCTTTAATTGCCTCGCCGTAAGCGCGGGAGGTAAGAGTTGCACCTGAAACCAGATAGGGCTCAAATGATTCAAGGGACATTCCTTTGTATTTTCCGTCAGTGCCCTCAACGAGAGGGAAAACGTTTACATCGTAAGAGTCGGTTTCTTGCTCGGCAATAACCTTTGTACCTACCACTTTACCCTCAGAGTCTATACCGCACATAATGATAAGTCCTGAGGATTTACCCGTTACGGTTGCCTGGAATACAAACCCACCGTCTGCCTTGTATGCCTTTGTTATAATGGCGGGGTAGTTAGAATCTACGGTAATTTCTTCAAAGTTTTTTCCATCGGGAAGAACCTCAGCAAGCGCTGCATTTGCCGCTGCATTGTTCAATTCTTCGATTATCGGACCTGTTATCATATTGATTCCCGAAAGAACCAGCGCAACAACAAGACAGATACAACCGAGAACAAGTGAGGGCATTAAATTTTCCTTTTTCATTTTCCCTTACCTACCTTTCCGAAGGGCGCTTTTTCGCACAGCTTCTCAATATAAGGTGCAAGGATATTCATAAGAAGTATCGCAAAAGATACTCCCTCGGGATATGAGCTGAAGAAACGGAAAATGACGGTGAAAAGAGCACATCCAAATGCAAAAACCATCTTTCCGAGTCTGTTAATGGGAGTTGTAACATAGTCGGTTATCATAAAGAATGCCGCAAGAACAGCTCCTCCTCCAAGCAATTCATAAAGAGCTACTGTGAGGTCCTGCTTTATAGCCAAGGAGAGAAGGAATACTGTTGCAAGGAAAATGACAGGCGTTTCCCAGTGAATTACCTTGCGCACAATAAGATATATGCCACCGATTACAAGCGCCAGAATGCAGGTCTCACCGATAGCACCGCCTCTGTTTCCAAGGAACATATCGGTTAAAGAGGGGAGAAGAGCATCCGAGGATGACTTGATTATTTCAAGAGGGGTAGCACCCGCTGCCAAATCAGCGTTTTGGAAGTTTGTTGCGCTGCCGCCGCCAACAGAGGAAGAAAAAGCAATAAACAGCATTATACGAGCGGTTACAGCCGGGTTTGCAAAGTTGCATCCGATGCCGCCGAAAAGACATTTAACAATGATAACAGCAAATACAGCACCTAAAATGCAATAATAGATTTCTGTCTTTGCAGGCAAGCTGAAAGCAAGAAGCAAACCTGTAACTATTGCCGAAAGGTCGCCAATTGTCTGCGGCTTTTTGCATATGAGGTTGAAAAGGAATTCCGAAAGAACAGCGGATGCTACACATATAATAATTCTTATAAGAGCAGCAATTCCAAAAAGAACCACACTTGCTATTGCCGCGGGGGCAAGAGCTATGAGAACGTCAGCCATTATGGTTCTTGTTGACGTTTTACTGTGAATATGTGGAGATGATGATACTATAAGCTTTTCCATTTTTCTACCTCCTTTACTTCAGTGTTGCTTTGTGAGTGTTATACTCTTTAAGAGAGTTTTTGGCTATTCGTATATTTTCAAGAAGAGGGCGTCCTGCAGGACAAACGAACGAGCAGCAGCCACATTCAATGCAAAGATTGATGCGCGCATTTTCAAGCTTTGCTGCTTTGTCGTCTGCAGTTTCTGCATTGAGCGCTGCGCTGAATGCTGTGGGGTTTAGAAACACAGGACATGACTCAACGCATCTGCCGCAATGTATGCAGGGGCTTGATTCTTTCGCCTTTGCCTCATTCGGACTAAGAGCTATGATTGCTCCTGTGGTTTTTTCAATCGGTTCATTAAGTGAGTAAGCGGCAGAGCCCGTCATAGGACCGCCGATTATAATCTTCCCGACCTCGCCTGTGAAGCCGCCCGCAAAATTGATTAGGTCGCCGATTGGTGTACCGATGGGGCAGATGACTTTTTTTGGCTCTTTAATAGCGCCTCCGTCTAAAGTAACGCATTTTTCAACTAATGGCATGCCCGTTTTCACATAGCTTGCTATGAAAGCGAGAGTTGATACGTTCATGACCACAACGCCTACGTCCTGTGGAAGCTTACCTTCTTCGACGGTTAATCCGAGTGTGTTGTAAATAAGCACCTTCTCGGCACCCTGAGGATAAAGGGTGGGCAGAGGAATGATTGATACTGAGGCATCGTCTGCGAAGATTCGCGCAATTTCCCTTATGCATTCGGGCTTGTTCTTTTCTATGCCGAAAACATATCTTTTCACACCGGGGTATACTTTTTTCAGAAGAGATATTCCCTCGAAAACCGATATTGATTCGTTAAGCATGGTATTCTCGTCAACGGTTATATATGGCTCGCACTCCGCACCGTTGATAAGAACAGTGTCTATATTAAACTTCTCAAAGGCATCAAATTTAACTGCAGTGGGGAATCCTGCACCGCCAAGTCCGACAACACCCGATTGGCGCACTGCATCCGAAAGAGATTTAGCGTCGGTTATGACAGGAGGGGTAATGTCCTCACATATATTCATAAGTCCGTCGGAGAGGATTCTGATAGCATTTACCTCTCTTCCGTTTGATTTAAGATAGGTTTCAATTTTGGTAATCTTACCCGACACGGAAGAAAAGATTGGCGAAGAAACGTATCCTGCCGCTTCCGCTATAAGCTGACCTACCTTTACCTCATCGCCAACCTTTACGACTGGAGACGCCGGAGCGCCTATGTGCTGACTTAAAGGAATCAACACCTCGGCGGGAGGGGGCATTTTAAGAGGGGCCGATCCGGACGTATTTTTACGGTGCGGGATACGGGTTTTGCCCAAAAAATTGAATTTGAACATAGTATTTTCCTCCTGACACGAATTTTCGACAAATTGTCACTTTGTTACAATTTTAACAATATTTGAAATATTTTTGATTAAAATTTGAGCAATATATATAATTTCCTGCTAAATTATACTCTAAAATTAACTTTGTGTCAAGGTTTTTTATCAATAATTAACGCCCACGTAAAATATTTGTGCAAATTTGCCATTTTACGTGAGCGTTTAGTCAGGAATAAGAGCTATATTGTCAGTTGTCAGTATTTTGCCGTCACTTTTTATCCATATAACTTCGACGCCGCCTATTTTGTTTACGAGAGAAAGTCCGTCCTCATAGCTCATACAGAAAAGTGCGGTTGAGAGAGAATCAGCCAGTCCGCTGTCAAGGGTGATGATTGAAACGGAAGAGAAGTAATTTGCGGGCATGTTTGTATCCGGGTCGATTACGTGATGGTATTTTACACCGTCAACGACGTAATATCTTTCATAATCACCCGAGGTGACAATAGAAGTATTTTTAATTTCGATTCTGCAAGCGAAGCTTTTATCCGAGCTTTTATTCGGATTTGTTATGCCGGTAATCCAGCCCTTTGAGTCGCTTTTTTCACCAATAACACGTATGTTGCCACCGATGTTAAGAACGTAAGAGGTAACTCCGTTTTCAATAAGCGCCTGCGCCGCACGTTCTGCGGCATATCCCTTTCCGATAGCACCGACGTCAAGACGCATAAGGGGGTCGGCAAGATAAACCGTGCAAGCTTCTCTGTCAATAACGATGTCATTTATGTTGGTGTGCTCAGCTGCTGCAAAAAGCTCCGACTCATTTGGAAGTGCCGCGCTTTCAGGGTCTTCAATGCCGTTTTCGCGTTCGCTGTGCCACAGCTTCAAAACAGAGCCCATTGCAATGTTGGTTTTTCCGTTTGTCAAGGTATAAATTTCCTTTGCATAAAGAAGGAAATCAATAAGGCGTGCATCCACCTTCACCGGTTCTTTGCCTGCGTTTTTATTAACTGTTTTTAAGTTGTTTATGCCCGAATATTCATAGTATATGTCGAACATGCGGTGGTAATCCTCAAGCACTCCGCGTACGATACCGGCGTTTTCCTCAAATTCTTCGGTGCTATCACCTCTATATGATATAATGACCGATACCGTGTCAAAATAATCGTAATATGAGGTTGCTCTTTTCTCGGGTTCAGTCGGTCCGAAGCAACTGTTACAGGAGAATAATTGAGGAATAAGCAGTGCTATACAAGAGATTACAGCCAAAAGTCTTTTTATTCTCATATTTGTAATTCCGAAATTTGATTTTGTTTTTTGATTTAGTTGACTATTTGTCAAATAGGGAAAGAAAATCAAAGCAGGACGGAAAATGTCCGCCCTGCTCAAAAAGGTTAGTTGAAAATTACTTTGCTGCCTTAACTGCTGCCTCAATAGCTGCTTTGTATTCTGTTACACCTATCGTACAGCCGGCAACACCCTCTGATGCAAGAGTGGAAACGTTGTCCTTTGTAAGACCGATAGCCGCTTTAGCGTAAGCATCTGCCTGAACATACCAGGTGCCTGCAGGCATGGGGCTGTATGCATCATAGCTTTCACCCTGCTCGCGCTTTGTTCCTTTGTAGGAAATTGACTCTGCAACGCCCTCAGCGTTGAAGTTCTTGAATTCCGGCTCTGCGGTATCAAGAATACCTGCAACTACTGCACCGTCAGCAAGAACTACGCCTGCGTAGGTAACTGTGAGCTTAACGTTCGTTGTAGCGGGAGTTTCGTCTGTCGCCTCTTTAGAAGTATCCTTTGCGGAAGAAACAACGCTAAGACCTGTTGTGAAGGAAGCAGCGGAAGATTTGAAAGCAATCTTGTGTTCACTTGCAAATGCCTTGCCTACAGCTGCAATAAGGTCAGAGATGTCGAAAGAGCAGGATGCCTTAAGATCTGTATCCGTTGCTTTGCCGTCGTCGCCAAGAGCAATAGCAGCGACCTCATCCTTGGTCATGCCAACGATGTGCTCTGCAAGCTTTTCTGACTGTGTTGCCCAAGAACCTGCCGGCATCATG
This sequence comes from Eubacteriales bacterium, assembly GCA_045534215.1. GTDB lineage: Bacteria > Bacillota > Clostridia > Oscillospirales > CAG-272 > UBA1740. The sequence goes on along the minus strand of JAZSJG010000038.1, from coordinate 373 downwards.
TAATTGTCGCCAAGAGTCGCTTTTGATGCGGGAGCGTTTGTAACAACAGCATCGTTTTTGTAAGCGGTGTAGTCAACGCAGTCGAAATCGCAAGCAACAATTTTGCCGTTGGCATCAACAACCACGGAAGCTACTGTCTGAGTAAACTTAGAGCTTTCAAGGTTTTGTGTTACAGCAACGCCTATGGCGAGTGTATAGTCCTTTTCCTTGGGTTCGCCGCAAGCGACGAACATAGTAAGAGTGAGCGCGATGAGTGCGATAATAGAGACAATCTTTTTCATTGTGTTACTCCTATTTTCTTTTTATATTTTGTTAGCCGGTACATTGTACCATATCGTTATATATTTGTCAATATATTTATAAATTTATTTAC
>JAZSJG010000072.1:0-5247 GCA_045534215.1 Eubacteriales bacterium | reverse complement strand
CCATAAAATCTGCCGATATCGGCGTAGGCATGGGCATAACAGGTACTGATGTTACGAAAAACGTTGCTGATATGGTCCTTGCAGACGACAACTTCGCCACGATAGTATCCGCAGTCGAAGAGGGCCGCAGGATATACGACAACATAAGAAAAGCCATACAGTTTTTGCTTGGTTCAAATATGAGCGAGGTTCTTTCGATTTTCACGGCAACGCTTCTTGGCTTTACAATTCTCAAGCCCGTTCATCTGCTTTGGATAAATCTTGTCACAGACTGCTTCCCTGCGCTTGCTCTCGGTATGGAAAAAGCCGAGCCGACAATAATGCGACGCAAGCCGCGAGATGCAAAATCCGGTATATTTTCCGGTGGAATGGGTGTAGATATTGCATATCAAGGTGTACTCGTTACAATATTGACTCTTGTTTCCTATTTCATTGGTAATTTTATAGAATCCGGCACTTTCGGAATAGCCAACAGCGCTCACGGTATGACAATGGCGTTCCTTACTATGTCTATCGCTGAAATTTTCCACAGCTTCAATATGCGCTCTCAGCGCGGAAGTATATTTACACTTCCCACGCAAAACAAAACTCTTTGGATTGCCGGGCTAGGTTCACTTCTCGCTACCACACTTGTCTGCGAGATTTCATTCTTAGCGAATGCTTTTGGATTCGTAAGTGTGGGAATAACCGAGTATCTTATAGCTATATCTCTTGGATTCATAGTAGTCCCTGTTGTTGAGCTTGTAAAATTTGTACAAAGAAAGCTCGCACGGTAAAATTTAGCTTATAGCTTTTAAGACAGAGAACAAAAAATCACGGAAGGATTGTTGCTTTCCGTGATTTTTATTATACTGTTTATTCATCCCAAAGCTCGCTTTTTCCTGTCGAAATCATTGATGCGCCTGCCCTGAGAGCTGAGAAAATTTCTTCCTTTTTGTCTATAAGTCCACCTGCTATTATCGGGATTGAAGTTCTGCGTTTAATTCTTTCTATTGCTTTTGTTGCTACTCCGGGCATTATTTCTACCATATCGGCTTTCGAATGACATAGGGTATCAAGCGCGGTGTCTACCGAACGAGAATCTAGCATAAAGAAGCGTTGAACCGAAGAAATTCCACATTCGCTAGCTGCCGATATTACGTTTGAACGAGTACTTATTATTCCGTCAACTCCCATTTTTGCAAGAAATTTCACTCCGCTTGCATCATTACTTAATCCCTCTACGAAATCTACATGAATATATACCTGCTTATTATTTGAGTGAACAATATCTATAATTTCCTGTATAGACAGCAGGTTTGAATTCAATACAAACACTGCTTCCACCGTCGAGATGACTGCTTTTTCAAGTTCACCTTCTGTCTTAACCGCAGCGATTATAGGATAATTTTCAAAATCAAGCATAAATGCCTCCACTATGCGTTATGGGTATATTATATTGTAAAATTTTACTTTTGTCAATGTTAATAAAGCTATTGACATTTGTTTATACTTATGTTAAAATGTCACTGTAAATGGAATACATGCAATGAGATTTGGAGATGCATTAAATACAGGACGAAATTTCCTGTGTTTTTTGCATCCTTTTTTTATCAATCTTTAGGGAGGAAATTATGTTTGATATTGCGATTATAGGTGCCGGAGTAATAGGCGGAATGATTGCAAATGCACTTGCAAAGTACGAGGCGAGAATTTGCATTCTTGAGAAAGAGAATGACGTAGCCATGGGCGCAACAAAAGCCAACAGCGGTATAGTACATGCCGGATTTGATGCAAAGGAGGGTTCTTTGAAAGCCGCTCTTAATGTCAGGGGCTCTGAGATGATGGAAGACGTTTGTCACCGCCTCGGTGTAAAATACGTAAACAATGAATCTCTTGTGGTTGGCTTCGAAAATGAAGAAAATGAAATTATAGAGCTTTACGAGCGCGGAATAAGAAACGGTGTAAAAGGTCTTTCGGTGCTTAACAAAGCGGAGCTTCATTCTATTGAAAAAAATCTTAATAAAAACCTCACGTGTGCCCTTCTTGCAAAAACAGGTGCTATAATAAGCCCTTATGAGCTGTGTATTGCAGCAATCGGGAATGCAATGGACAACGGTGCAGAGCTTTACACTTGCTTTGAGGTTGCGAATATTGAAAAGACTGAAAAAGGATACACCCTAACGGCAAAGGACAAAAGAATCCTTGAAGCAAAATTCGTTATAAACTGTGCCGGACTTTATGCTGACGAAATAGCAAAAATGACGGGCATTGACGATATCGAAATCATTCCAAGACGCGGTGAGTATATGCTCCTCGACAACGAGTGCGGCTCTTTTACAACCCGTACGGTTTTCCACACACCGACAAAGCTTGGCAAGGGAATTCTAGTTTCACCCACGGCAGACGGAAATCTCCTTTTAGGTCCTACCGCAGTAAATATTGAAGATAAAACAGACAAATCCACAACCCCAGAGGGATATCTTGAGATTGCCAAAAAAGCTGCCGACAATGTTTCACAAGTACCTTTGGGCAAGGTCATAACCTCATTTACAGGTCTTCGCGCTGCAGCAAACACCGGAGATTTTATTATAAGAGAAAATGATGGAATTATAACCCTTGCAGGAATTGAGAGCCCAGGGCTTTCTGCATCCCCTGCCATCGCAGAGCTCGTTGAAAAAATGCTTTTGAAGAGCCATGCGATTTCGGCACACAAGAAAGATTATATAAAAGAAAGGCGTCCTTCGGATTTCTTCCGCAGAATGACAACAGAAGAAAAGAACAAGCTTATTGCGCAAGACAGATCATACGGAAGAATTGTCTGCAGGTGCGAGGGCATTACCGAGGGAGAGATACTTGCTGCTTTGAGAGAAAATCCTAAGGCACACGACCTTGACGGAGTAAAAAGAAGAACGAGAAGTGGCATGGGACGATGTCAAGGCGGATTCTGCTCTCCGTCAATCGTAGAGCTTATTGCAAGAGAGCTTAATATTCCTTTTGAAAACGTAACAAAATTCGGCGGAAAGTCCATCCTTAATTTTGAAAGAACAAAGGGAGGGGATAGATAATGAAAGACACAGCACAGCTTGTGATCGTAGGCGGTGGTCCTGCAGGTATGAGTGCGGCAATCGCTGCTTATGATAAGGGGGTTCGCGACATTGTTATTCTTGAGCGTGAGACGGCACCCGGAGGCATTCTGCGACAATGCATACACAATGGATTCGGCCTTCATAGATTTAAAGAAGAGCTTACGGGTCCTGAATACGCATATAGATACGAGCTTGAGGTTGAGAAAAGAAATATTCCCGTAAAAACCGAAACTACGGTCTTAAGTATTACAAAGGACAAAACCGTTACAGCCATAAACTCCGAGGATGGAGTTTTTACAGTAAAAGCAAAAGCTGTCATACTCGCCATGGGATGCCGCGAAAGGCCCAGAGGTGCGCTGAACATAGCAGGTACTCGTCCGTCGGGTATTTTTACAGCAGGTGCTGCGCAGAAATTTGTCAACATCAATGGCTATCTACCGGGAAAGAAGGTAGTAATTCTCGGCTCGGGAGATATCGGACTTATCATGGCAAGGAGAATGACTCTTGAGGGGGCTGAGGTCAAGGCGGTTTGTGAGCTGATGCCCTATTCGGGCGGACTTGCGCGCAACATAGAACAATGTCTTAATGATTTTTCAATTCCCCTTTTGCTTAGCCATACAGTAGTCGAAATTCACGGTAAAGAGCGCATAAACGGAGTTACCATTGCAAAGGTTGATGAAAACAGACGTCCTATTCCCGAAACACGACAGTTTATAGAGTGCGACACCCTTTTGCTTTCAGTAGGACTTCTTCCCGAAAACGAGCTTACCAAGGGGGCCGGAATTCCCATTGACAGAATAACCGGCGGAGCTTCCGTAGACCAGGACAGACAAACCGACTCGGAAGGAATTTTTGCTTGCGGAAACGTTTTGCACGTTCATGACCTCGTTGATTATGTTTCGGCCGAAGCGGAAATTGCCGGAATTGCTGCTGCAGAATATATTTTCGGAAGCAAAAAGTCGAAAAGGCATATAGAACTTATAACCGACGGAAAAATCAGATACACTGTTCCCCAAAGAATAACTGCGGAGCAAAGCGTTACGGTCTATTTCAGGGTATCTAATGTGATGCGAAATGTAAAGGTCGTGGTAAAGGACAAAAACAAGATTGTTCTTTCCAAAAGCCGGCAGCGTGTAGCACCGGGAGAAATGGAAACCATAACACTTACACGGGAAATGATTGAAAATATCGAAGCGAACGAAATTCTGTTTGCAATCGAGGAGCAAGGAGGTCAAAATGACAAAGCGTGATTTGATTTGCATTGTTTGCCCCAAGGGATGCAAGCTTGAGGTTGAGCTTGACGGAAAAACTGTCAAGAGTGTTACAGGATACAGCTGTAAAAGAGGTCTTGAATACGCCAATAGCGAATGTACTTTCCCTATGAGAACTCTTACGACAACCGCTCCTTTGGAAAATGGTGGCGTAGTTGCTGTTAAAACAGACCGTCCTATTCCAAAAGAAATGTTATTCGAATGTATGAAGATTATAAACAAAACTACCGTGCAAAAGGGCACGAAGATAGGAACGGTTATTATTTCCGACATTCTATCAACAGGCGCAAACATTATTACAACGGCAAATATACCTGAATAAAAATCAAACGGATTTTGAGTTTTTTGAGCTTGAAATCCGTTCTTTTTTGCCTATTTCACATTTGAAAATTTTGGAGCAAAAAACGCTTTACCACGATAAAGTTATCTGTTGACATTCGAGGATATATGTGTTATAATTCTATTATTAATTTTTATCTTTGTACTTGGTTTTGAGAGGCCTTTATGAGAATCGTTATAAAAGTTGGAACTTCTACCCTAACTTATCAAAACGGATGTGTCAACATTCGAAGAATAGAAGAGCTTTGCAAGGTAATAAGCGATATGATGAACTCGGGCAACGAGGTTATACTTGTTTCCTCGGGTGCTATCGGCATGGGAGTCGGAAAGCTGAATTTGAAAAGCAAGCCGAAGGACATTGCCGGAAAGCAAGCGGCAGCTGCCGTGGGTCAGTGCGAGCTGATGTACATATATGACAGAGAGTTTAATTCATATAACAAAACAGTTGCGCAAATACTTCTCACAGCTCCTGATTTAAAAACGGCAGACAGACATAAAAAATTCGAAGCAACCATTGAAAAGCTCATAGATTTCGGTGTATTGCCGATTATAAATGAAAACGATACTGT
>JAZSJG010000113.1:0-20081 GCA_045534215.1 Eubacteriales bacterium | reverse complement strand
CAATTTTCACCTTCAACTTCTTGGCTCACAGAACGACATGGCTACGTTCCGACTTCTTGAGCAGTTCTACGCAAGGCAGAAGAAAAACGGAAGACTGCAATACAAAGACACACTCGGTGCGGGAATATCCGACAGAATGGTAAGAGCCTGTCACGCACACTGTAGGTCGGCACTTGAAAAGGCACTCGAGGACGGACTCGTACATACTAACGTTGCTGTCGGTTGCAAGATACCTCCGAAAAAGGCAAAGGAAATGAAAGTACTTACCGAAGACGAGATGCAGAGATTCCTCATACAAGCCAAGTATGACGGATACTTTGAAATATGCCTCCTAGCACTTACCACGGGTATGCGAAGAGGTGAGATAATGGGATTACAATGGCAAGACCTCGACTTCGAAAGCGGAAAGCTAGAAATAAGAAGACAAGCCTACTACTTAAACGGCAAAATGCAGACGAGTGAGCCGAAGACGAAAACCTCGGTAAGAACGATAAAGCTTCCCGAAGCAGTGCTGAACGTACTAAAGAAACTCAAAGAGAAAACCGACTCGCGATGGATGTTCCCGTCACCCGTAGTAGATGACGTACCAAGAAACCCGAACACCCTGCAAAAGAAGATACACAAGGTACTTGAGAGAGCCGATTGCAAACGCATACGCTTCCACGACCTGCGCCACACCTTTGCAACAACCGCACTTGCTAACGGCATGGATATAAAGACTCTTTCACAGGTAATCGGTCACGTGTCATCCTCTACCACCTTGGACATATACCTGCATAGCACCGACAAGATGCAAAAGGAAGCTGCAAAGAGCATTGACCGCGGAATTCGCGGTGTGTCGAGCGAAGAGAAAGCGAGCGAAGAACTTAACACGGATGGTGAGAAAAGCCAACCAAAGCAGAAATTCGAGCCTGCAAAGAGCAAACACAGAAAGCCAGGCACCGGATGCGTGAGCAAGATAAACGACAACCTATGGGAAGGTCGTTACACACCGACCGTAAACGGCAAACGCATGGCGAGAAACGTGTACGCTCACACCGAAGAAGAGTGCGAAGCGAAGCTCGCGGAGCTAATAAAAACAATGAAAACGGAGATAGTAGCAATTTGAAGATTTAAGTTGTATAAGAAACAGGGAGCAACTTATATGATGCTCCCTGTTTCTATAGTTAGATTGTGCTTTTTTTGTTTTTGGTTTTTAATTGCTTGTATCGTATTCTGCTTTTTTGTATTTTTATACTACGGTCAAAATAATAACTGGTTTGTACAATCAATGCCTCCTCGTTACTCACACCTTCATATAAAACGATATTGTTTTTTTCCAGCTTGGATAATAAAGCTTTTACCTCTTCCTCTTTTACGGTCATTTGCTTTGATAGAGATTCGCTTTGATGCCGAATATATTCGAGATCTTTTTGAATTGTTCTTTCTATCAAATCACTCAAAGCTGACAATGTCTCTGCTTTGTTTTCAACTTCTGGACATTCTTCAATTTTATTAAAAGCTCTTAACACACCTGGATAATTCAGAACTTTACTATTAACACTCATATTTACTCCTCGCGATTTTTATCCAAATAGTAACGATAGAAACATGCACACAAAGAATCTACTAGAGATTCAAATCTCAAAAAAGATAATATCTCTAATTTTTTTGACAAAACCTCGATATTATTTCCTTTAATTGAAATTCCAAAACTATATTGAGGAATCTCCATACCATTATACTTAATAAATATTGGTACGGTTAAAAAATCCTTCCATTCTCCGTTTGTTTCGAAAGATATTTTTGGATTTGAACTCTTTACAAGTGAACGTTTTTTGTCATAGGCATGAAAAATTAAGTTGTTACGATTATTCCATTTAATAGGAGTTATTTGGCGTTCGCCTATTGTTGCACAAAAATGAACATGAGAACCGTCATTGTACACCCTAAAGTGTGCACGGACGTCATCGACCTCGGTTGTGTCAAACAAACAGTTCCTTGCGCAATTAGCAATGCTTACAAACCAATCCTTTAATGTGGCATCTTTATTTTTTTCAAATTCCGCTTTTGGCACAGCAGAAAAAGTATCTAGTTGACGTCTACATGCTTTTTCGAATTCCCACATTTTCCTAACCATATCATCAAATATATTAACATGAACATTGTTCATTTGAATATGATTTTCGACTGGTATGGGCAATTTAACACGAGACACTCGCTCAAAAGCAGTTTTATCATATGGGATCAAGAAACTTCCGTCTTGATTTACGGAGTTATAACTAGTTGTATCTGGAACAAATTTTCCTTTTTTGTTTGCAATATATAAACTGCCACAAATAGTTTTCTCTTCAACATCGATTCCATACAAGGCAAATCTGCAAGAATTAAAAGGATTTTCGTCTTTGTTACCATTTTCATATGTCGTTCCAGTTACCAAATTTAAGACGAATGAATCCAGATCGATTTTTCCAGCAATTTTGCTCTCATGAGTATGTCCATGCAAAATAAGATCAACTGGCAGCTTTTCTTTTGAAGTAAAATAGTTCCATAGATGGTCTTTCTCATCAGCTTTTAACCAATCATCTGGATGATGCATCAAAGCGATGGATAAAGAAATATTATTTTTCTTTTTTGCTGCTTTATATTGTTCCGTTAAAGCATCTAGTTGTTCTTTAGATATACCTAAATTTTTATAGTCATATTTATCATGGGAATAGACGGCTGAATTAATTCTAATCAAGGCAACATCAATGTCTTCAAGCTTCAAGATATCAACACCATAACTTTTAGCGTTTGGGTGAAGTTTATGGCTAAATTCTTCAAAATCTTGAAATCTAGAACAGACCTTTCTAAATTCGCCTTTTTTAATTTCGAAACACAAGCCAGTTTTGTTATCTTGTTTAAACTGCTCTCGTAAGTTGAGGATGTTTTCATCTCGCTCAGCATCGTGATTTCCAGGAACACAAAAAATATTACTAGTTGGGCAATTAGTAACTTCGGAGATAGGCAAGATGAATTTTTCGTAAAAATTTGAAAAATCCGAAACATTTCCTTTGTTGATTAAGTCGCCAGTAATTGTTATTATGTTGATTTGATTTTTGAAAACAGAGATGCAATCTTTAATATTCTGAAGAAAACTTTCGTAATCAACTTTTTCATCATATTGTAAATGCAAATCTGAAAAATGCAGAATATTTATTTTTTTCATAGAATACCGTCACCACCTCTAAACGCTAATAAACAAGATAATTATATCACAACAAGAGGAGATTTGCAATATTATTTGTTATTTTGTCGAAAAATAGTTTTTTGCAAAATTACATTGCAGAGTCTGCTGGTATTCTGTTGATATGACCATAGTAAAACGGAAGCATTAAAAAACGCTTCCGTTTGGTCGAAGCGGCGGGACTCGAACCCACGGTCGCCAGTACCCGGAACTGGCGCGATACCACCTTCGCTACGCCTCGAAACGTAAAAAACTATTGAATTTTGTTGTGGTCAGTTATGTGGTCAACCCCGAATTTTGACCGTTTTTTCGGAGTTGGTGAAGTGCGAAAAGTTCAGTGTTTTCAAGGGGTTTCAGCGATTTTTCTATCAGTCGGTTGAACAAGAGGCCACAAGTACCCGAAACTGGCGCGATACCACCTTCGCTACGCCTCGATTTGTAAAAAAAACTATTGAATTTTGTTGTGGTCAGTTATGTGGTCAAAGCCACTTTTTAGGGGAATTTGCGTCGGGTGAAAAGTGCGAAAAGTCTAGTGCTTTCAAGGAGTTTGAGGCTTTTTGGAAGTCGGTAGTATGGCCTATGAATACAAGTACCCGAAACTGGCGCGCTACCAACTGCGCTACACCTCGAAAATAAAAGTTGAAAATGGAAAATTGATTTTGTCGGTTCAGTTATGCGGTCAAAGCCGATTTTTAGGGAATTTCAAAGCGAAACTGTCTAAATTTTAGTGCCTAAGTATTATAACAAAAAGATAACACTTTGTCAATAGATTTCCATAAAAAGTGGTTTCGGGTAGATAATTTTAATTTTTGAGCCGTAATTTAAACGAGAGATTTTTCTCGGATTTTTCTAAAATTCAACCAACGGTTGAGAAATTTTATATGTTTGGTTTGGCAAAAACAACTGTAAGACTGTTTTGTTTTCTACGGATATGTGGTAGAATAGTATTACAAGCAGCTGGCGTGGATAAGGGACTGCTCATGCTTTTGGTAGCGGGTGAATTTAATCACACCGGAAAGCTTTTAATTAAAAAGATTCTTAATATTCGAAATCTTGAAAATTACGACCGATTTGCAGAAAGGATTGCGTATGAACAAAACACTTGGAGAAAGAATTGCGGAGCAAAGACGCAAAAAAGGATTAAGACAGGAGGATTTGGCAGAGGCACTTTGCGTATCATCTCAGGCGGTAAGCAAATGGGAAAATGATGCCTCGTGTCCGGACATTATGCTCCTGCCAAAGCTTGCAGAACAGCTTGATATAAGTATTGATGAGCTTCTTACAGGGGAGTCACACGATGACAAGGCGATATACGTGCCTGAAAGTGAAAGAAAAAGCTTTGAAAAACTAATGATGCGTATATTTGTAAATTCTGCCGATGGCGACGTGGTAAAAGTAAATTTGCCGCTTCCTCTTATAAAAGTATTTCTTGAATCGGGAGTGTCGGTTGCCAATCTGAGCGGAGGTGCCATTTCCGATTTGAATATTGACTGGGGTCAAATAATAACTCTTGCGGAAAACGGCGCGATGGGAAAGCTTGTAGAGGTGCGTTCTGAAGAGGGCGACAACATTGAGATTGTGATAGAATAATGAGAATTAAGATAAAAGAGAATGGAAAAACAATCAGAATACTCTTTCCAACTTGGCTTATTTTAAATTCGTTAGGACTGAAAATTGCTAAAAAGGTCATAAAGGAATCCGGCGTAAATCTTGACGGACTTAACGGAGCGAAAATTAAGAAAATCAGAAAAACAATTGCACAAGCTCGGAAAAACCATAAAAATTGGCGGCTTGTAGAAGTAAGGGATTCAGAAGGTACTGTTGTCGAAGTTAAGCTCTGATTTTACACGGGTTAAGGATAACGGTTAAAAAATATCGAAAAAATACACCTTAATACAAAAAAGAAAACAAAAAAAGGGACGGGAAACGGTAAGCTGTATAAATCAAGCAGACCTATCGTTTTCCATCCCTTTGTTGTATATAAGCAACTTAAACTTAAAAGTCAAAGTTTCTTGTGTAGTATTTGCAGTATATTGAAATCAGTTGCTTTCAACTGTGCTTTTTCGCCTTATATTCAAAAGACGCACGATAACAGGTGAGAGAACTATATTTGTGCCAAGCTCAAAGAGGAAGTTTGCACCCGCAAGTCCCAAGAACATATACGCACCTACGTTTTCATATCCAAGAGCAGCGCCCCATTCAGAGACAAGCTCCAAAAAGAACAGGCAGCATCCGATAAGGAAGACACCGGTGTTCACTAAAGGGCAAACCACAGCTGCTGCAATTACCGCTGCGTATAGATTTAACTTTTCAAGGGATTTATACACAACTCCTGAAACAAGACCGGCGGCAACACCCTTTACAAGCACGGTGATAACGGTGCCTGCCGGATGGAAGGTAAGAAATGCCGTAGCGTCACCGCTTATCAATACAACGATACCGAATACTAAGCCGAGCCAAGCTCCTGCCCCGATTCCGCAGGTTGCAGCGCCTATGACTATAGGTATTAGGACAAGAGAAATGGAAAACGGACCAAATCGGATGAAAGAGCCAAGAAATTGCAAAAGAATTACAAGCGCTGTCAGTATGGCTAAGAGCACCATTTTTTCAATTGAAGATTTTATTTTATAATTTGACATTTTTAGGTTTTGCTCCTGAAATACTTAGATTTCATAATGAAAGTCTGTGAGTTTAAGAAGTCTGATGCGTCAGTTCTTCTGAAGCTCCGCAAGAATTTTCTTAAGAAGGTCCTCGGTTGTGGGATTTGCTTCGCGCTCGAGGCGTGCCTTCTCTTCTTCTTCAAGTGCTTTTGCACGAGCAGCTTCCTCTAAGGTTCTTTTCTTTTCTTCCAAATATGATGCCACAGCTGTCTTATCGCGCATTGAAACACCGCGCGCTTTAAGCTCTGCTTTTTCTTCCTTGGTTAGCTTACCGTGAATGAGAAGCTCGCCAATTGATTTTTGACTATCCCTAAACTTATTGAAAAGCTTAACGATGCAGAAAAGAACGAGCGCTACAAGGAAAAAGTTTATAATAGCATTTATGAATGCGCCCCAGTCTATGTAAATGGATTTTGTAAGGTCGATTTCTCCAGCTTCATTATAACCGGGAAGTAAAATTGTGTGAATGTCCGAAAGAGAATTTGAGCCGAGAATCAAGGCAAGAAGCCAGTTGATTATGGGCTTAAGGATATTGTTGCTAAGTCCGTTTACTATTGCGGTAAACGAGCTACCTACGATAACACCGACAGCCATATCTACTACGTTGCCGCGCGTTATGAACTTCTTAAATTCTGCAAAAAATTTCTTCATAAAGTTTTTTCCTTTCCTTTTGTTCGGGGTTGTCCTTACTGATAAGACAAATAAAGTATATCACAATATTTCTTTCATTTCAAGTAATATCGGGCAAAATGAAATAAAAATATTTCTAATCTCCGTCACCTAGGATTATTACTGCGGTTGCATCTTCTTTTTTACAAAGAGTGTAAAGCATGCGTCGATTCAGCTTGTGCTTCTCAAACAGAAAAATGTTCTTTTTGGCATTTTTCATAATAAGCTTGCGTATCATTGTTTGCCTTATATCAAAGTCTGAAATTCTGCCGTCCTCGTCCAATGCTGCTGTAGTAAAAAATGCAACATCAACATTCATTTGCATTGCATATTGCTCCGCGACAGGGCCGACAAGGCACATATCCTGCTCGTAATAGCTTCCGCCTATCAAGAAGCAGGGAATATGTAAGCTTGACGCCAGTGTCAGGGCTCTTACGGAATTTGTAACTATGGTTACGTCTTCAAATTTGCTGATGTGGGGAATCAAATATTGGCAGGTTGAGGAGCTGTCAATAAAAACACTCATGTTGTTGCCTAAATACATCTGGCATTTTTTGCAAAGCTCCTCTTTCTCCTCCTTGTCGAACAAGAAGCGCTCGGATATTGGCATCTCGCCTCTGCTGTTTTTTAGGACAGCTCCCCCTCTGTAACGTTTTATATATCCGCCCTTTTCAAGCTCCGTCAGGTCGCGTCGCACGGTCATTTCGGATACGTATAAGGTTTTTGAAAATTCAGAGACCGATACGCGTCCTTTGTTATAAAGAAGCTCAAGAATTTCCTTTTTTCTTCCGGTAATAATCATGGCTTGCTCCTGTTTGATTAAATGTTCTTTTTCAAACATTTCGAACATGTATTGATTTCGAATTGTTCGTATGGTATGATTTTATCATAGACATATAGTTATGTCAAGAATTAAAATTTAAGCGAGGATGAATAAAATGTTGGTTTCAATGAAAGAAATGCTTGCCGACGCTCAAAAAAATCACTACGCAATACCTGCGTTTGACGTAAGCAACTACGAGATGATGAAGGCGGTTTTGGATGTGTGCGAGGAAGAACGCTCGCCGGCACTTCTCATGGGACTTGGTGTTGACCTCGAGGGTAAGGGGCTTGACCTTATTACTTCCATGGTGCGCGCTGCCTCCGAATTTTACACGGTACCCGTGTGCTTCCATCTTGACCACGCGACAGAGCTTGAATTTATTAAGAAAGCCGTAAAAGCCGGATTCAGTTCGGTTATGTACGATGGCTCGGTTCTGCCATTTGAAGAGAATGCAAGAAAAACCAAAGAGGTCGTAGACTTCGCGCACGCAAACGGAGTTACTGTCGAGGCGGAGCTTGGACATGTTGGTAATGCAATGGTTGGAAATGAAAATGAAACCGTTAAGGAAGAGGACGCAGAGGACACTCTTACCGTAGCGAAAGAGGTTCTTGACTTTGTAAATATAACAGATGTTGATGCACTTGCAGTAGCTATCGGAACTTCACACGGAGTATACAAAAAGACGCCTACGCTCCGTATTGACCGACTGGATGAAATCACAGCCGTTTGCAACAGACCCCTCGTGTTGCATGGCGGAAGCGGTACTCCCGACGACCAGATGAGGACTGCCATTACGCACGGAATTACTAAAATCAACATTTATTCCGATGTTGTCGGTGCAATGAATAAAGAGCTTAAAAATAAGCTTAACACTATCACGAATCCATCTACGTGGCCTGTTTTCGTATTTGAAAACGCACGCCGCGCCATGAGAGAAGCCATAAGAGCAAAAATCCGTATATTCGGAAGCTCGGGAAGGGTGTAAAATGAAGACAAAAGCAGTTCGTTTATACGGTGAAAATGATTTGCGCCTTGAAGAGTTTGAGCTTCCCGAAATTAAATCGGGAGAGCTTCTTGTAAAGGTTATATCCGACAGCGTTTGCATGTCAACCTACAAAACGGCAAAGCAGGGAGCAAAGCATTTAAGAGTTCCAGATAATGTTGCCGAAAATCCTATTATTATAGGGCATGAGTTTTGCGCGGAGGTCGTAGAGGTCGGACAGGCATGGAAGGATGAGTTCCAAATCGGAGATAAGGTGATTATGCCCCCTGTTCTTACATATCTTGGAGGACATCAGACGGTTGGATATTCGTTTGGTGAAATTGGCGGAGTCTCCACATATTCAATAATTTACGAGCATATAATCCGCAACGGATTTCTTATCAAGCTTAACAGTGACGCTTACTTTAAGGGCTCACTTATTGAGCCGGCTTCCTGTGTTATTAGGGGATATAAGGCAAATTACCACCTGAAAGATGAGGACACCCCCGTAACCAATATTAAACCGGGCGGAAAGGTTGCAATTCTTGCCGGATGCGGTCCTATGGGGCTTGTTGCTATTGACTGTGCACTTCACGGTGATGTAAAGCCCTCTATGGTTGTCGTAACCGACCTTGACAAATCCCGACTTGAAAGAGCCGAGAGTATATTCGACCCCAAGAAAGCCGAAGAGGATGGAATAAAGCTCGTATTTACAAATGCAACCGATAAGGATACCCTTATGGAAATTTCGGGCGGCACGGGTTTTGATGATGTATTCGTTTATGCACCTGTTTCTGCTGTTGTAGAGCTCGGGGATTCCATACTTGCATTTGACGGATGTCTTAATTTCTTTGCGGGCCCACTTGACAAAAATTTCTCGGCAAACATTAACCTTTATAACGTGCATTATCAGCAGCATCACTTTGCAGGTACAAGCGGAAGCACGCCCGACGATATGAAGGATATAGTCCGCCTTATAGGAGAGGGAAGAATAAATCCCGCAACAATGGTAACTCATATCGGAGGTATTGATTCAGCCATTGAAGCAACTCTCAATCTTCCTAAAATTCCCGGTGGCAAGAAGCTTATTTACACACACATAAATATGCCTCTTACAGCGATAGAGGATTTTGGAAAAATCGGAGAAAATGACGCACGGTATGCCATTCTTGACAAGCTTGTCAAAGAAAACAACGGTCTTTGGTGCGCAGAAGCGGAAAAATACCTGCTTGAAAATTTTTAATTAAGCTAACGTCTTTCCTTTATAATAAAAAGCGCTGCAGGTCCGGCAAAATCGGACTTGCAGCGTTTTTTTGATTATTCTATTGTAACGTGTATATCACCTGTGGTACATTCTATTTTGCATATGCCGCCTGCTGTTGTGTCGGGGACTCTTATATTGCCTGTCGTTGTTTTAACAACGAATATTTTATCCGAGAGCAAGTTGCCCTCGACATCGCCTGTGGTTGTTTTTATAGACAGCTCAGCTGCATCGCATCTTTCAAATTCAATATCACCTGTGGTTCTTTCAACGGTAATTACTTCACTTGCTATTACGTCATCAAGAGAAACGTCACCGCTTCCTCCGTCAGAGATAATATTTTTACAGCAGACGTTCTCAAACTCTGTGTCACCCGTAGTTGTTTTAACGTAGATATCCGCATCTACGGTAAGAGATGAGAGGTCTATATCTCCTGAGGTTACGGTTATCTCTATTGCACCTGACGTCAAGCTTTTAAGATTTACATCGCCCGTTGTTAAATCTATTTTGATTAAGCTCTTTGCAGAGGCAAAGCATAAAATATCACCGGTTGTTGAATTTACAGTGACTTTGTCGAAGTAAAAATCTTTTTCGATTTTAACATCTCCGCTCGTCACTTTTACCAAAAGCTCATTGTATTCGTTTTGTGGAAGATAGAGTGTAATCTTTGCATAATTACGGAATAAGAATATTCTTTCATACCATTTTGAAGCTTCGGGCAGTGTTAAAGTAAGAGTACCGTCAACGACCTCCGGCTGATGTTTTTCGTTTGCTTTTCCAAAACAGACAACCTTGCATTTATCGTCATCAGAGGGCAGAATATTAACATCGGCATCAATTGTGCTTATAGATATATTTGAAAAGCTTTCTTCTATTTCGTATGTGTTCGTTTCATATTCTGCGGTATTTATTTTTGAAAAATCCCAACCTGAAGATGCAAGTGCAGCTATGAAAGCAATAGCCCCGACAACGACCAGCATGCTTGCTAATGTAAGCCACCATTTAGTTTTTTTCATCATGCGTTTCCTCCTGTAAAGAGTGTTTTGATAAGCTGCGCCGATTTTTTAGTAAGAAAGAGAGCTAGGCGCGTTGTTGCCTTGCATCCGTATAAGGAGAAAA
The DNA here is from genome assembly GCA_045534215.1 of Eubacteriales bacterium. GTDB lineage: Bacteria > Bacillota > Clostridia > Oscillospirales > CAG-272 > UBA1740. The sequence continues at coordinate 9,359 of JAZSJG010000113.1, read as the reverse complement.
TTGCAAGTCCTGCGCACACTGCGGCACAAGAAAGCAAAAGAATGGCAGTAAAACCGCTGTTGAAAAAAGGTAAAACAACGGCACCGATAATTCCGTAAAGAGCGCCCGCCCAAAGCGAAACCTCAATAGCCCAAAATCCTACAACAACGGACCATATGACAGCATAAAGAGATATAACAACTGCAAAGGCGGCTACAAGCAAGGAAATCCATAGAGGCGAGCCAAGAGTAATCATCAAGACCTGCCCGGATGAAATTTTGGAATTTTTATTCTTTGCTTCTTTACCGCTTGTAAGAGGAAATTCTTTAGCAATTGCCGCGCTGATGTCTTCCACGCTGCCTATTTTTTTGACCGCTTGCTCTTCTGAGTATCCCTCTTCGATAAGGTCGTCAATCATTTCGCTGTAGAACATAACGCGTTCTTCAAGTTCTTTATCCGGCACATTGGATAAATTCGCATAAAGAGCACGAACAAACTCTTTTTTAGTCATTATTAAAGTCTCCTTTCGTGACAAATTGGTAAATCGACATTACCTCACGCCATTCGCTCTTGAATTCGTTAAGTCGGGAAAGTCCCGCCCCTGTAATGTGATAATATTTGCGGAGTCTGCCCCCATGCTCCACGGTATGCACTGTGAGCATTCTTGAAAGCTCTAACCGTTTAAGTATGGTATATAAAGTTGATTCTGACATTTCAATATAGGGCTTCATGTCCTTAATCATTTTATAGCCGTATGAATCTTCATTTTTAATTGTTGCCAGAACGCATACGTCTAAAAGCCCGCGTTTAAGCTGAATATCCATATAATACCTCCCCTTACATAATACATCATATCACGAGGCATTGCTCGTGTCAAGTGCCTTTGACAAATTTTTTTGAAAATTTTTCGAATTTTTTATGGAAGGGGAGCATATCGCTTTTGATGCAAAGCACTCTTTTTCAGGAAGCTTGAAAATGCATTATATCGGTTGTGCACTAATACAGAATAACCGATAGGTGTAATATTGAATTACGGCAAGTATATGCGGAGTATATCGCATTTACCATACTGATAATTAAGATTGCGTAAAGCAAGCACACATGCCATTCCGTATGGAAAAGTTCATGACCGAATAAAAAACGAGGTAGATATTGCACATTATACTGCAATTCCATCTCGTTTTTGCTGTTCCTGAGAATAATTAATTAAAAAAACTTCTTGTTTCTTTATTATCTTTATTGTTCATTAGCGCCGGAAAGAGCTGCCTTGTCGAGTTTATGGTTTCTTACGTATAGGCAAAGGTCTGCGCCGACCATAATAAAGTTGAGTACATAGAAGAAAAGAACATACCACTTAGTCGCAATATCAGCCATATATGCTTCGTTTATAAATTTAGAGGTAATTCCCGATATGTATCCAAAAAAGATAAACAAGAGGAATGCAAGACTCTTTCCATGATTTGTTCTTGCCTTATAAGATTTGATTACATTGAGCGGCCAACTGATACCAAAGCATATTATCATGCCGACTTCTAATATTTCTGCCATAACTGCCTCCAAATGAATTTTTTTATAGTCTACCACAAATATTTTCTTTTGTAAATATCTTTTGATTTTTTACTACAGAACAAAGGGAGCGAATTTTCTGCTATCTTGTTTGCGTTTTATATAAAAACAGCTTCTGTATAAAAGAGATTTGCTTTTCAACTCACAAAGAGTTTTTTCTAACTGCTGAATCAATCGGCTTTTGCTGTTTTTTTCAGATATTTTCCAGGCGAAAGATTAAATACTCGCTTAAAAGCTCTGTTTAAATTGCAAGCATCAACGAAGCCGCAGGATTCGGCAACATCCTGCTGCTTTTTCCCCTGTCTTAAATATTTGATTGCTTTGTTTACTCGGTACTGCATAAGATAATCGTTAAGAGTTGTACCCGTGTACTTTTTGAATGAGGTAAAGAGAGTTGTGCGTCCTACGCCAAGAGTTTTTGAGAGGTTTGATGCAACTATTCTTTCGTTGTAATTATTTTGAATATACGAAAGAGCATCGGTTATATATCGGGGAAGTGCTTCGGATTTCTCTTGGGTTTGTATTTTTTCATCTGAAATTTTCGATAAAAATATCATAAGCCGTAAGCGTCTGCGAAACAAATCCTCATCAAGATGCATTTCGCGTGCCAGGGAATAAAGCTCTGCTGTTTGCTCATCGTTTAGAATAATAACCTTTCCGTCCTTCTCAAAAATGTCTAATAAATCCTTTTCCTTAGGCATAACCGAGGATAAAAAATCCTTAGAAAAAAGAATATTAATTCTTTTGTAAAGTGTGTTTTGAGCAGCAAGCATAAGGTGAGGAGTCATAGGAGGAAGTAAAACCAAGCGACATTCCTTTCCCTGCTGTGCGGTTTTGGGCAAAAGAATCTTTACATCCCCCGAAAGTATCAAGCTCATTTCGTAGTATCCGTGCATATGATAATCCGACATGTTCGAACGAAATCCTTGATATGTGTCACAGTGAAAATCCCACCATGAGCTTTCGTATCCGTAATTTTTCAGAATATCAGCCATTTTTCACCCCAATGTGTTTTTTTGTTATTTTATCACTTTTTCGAATGATTTTCAATAAATTTCAAAAAAACTTTCAAAAAAGTGTTAAAATTACTCCTTTAAGTGAACGAAATGCAAATTCTGTGTACAATGTGATATTGCAAAAATGTATTGCAGGGTATATAATTTAATTACAAATAAGGATACAAGAGGTTAAATGCATATTGGGATTTTGTTTTGCCTCTGAAATTTAAAGGAGAAGATTATGTCAAGACTTTTTTCCGAACATACAGTTCGACGTGTGGAATCGCTGAACGGAATGTGGATGTTTCGTATAGACCCAAATGATGTGGGAGAAAAAGAGAAGTGGTTTTTGGGCCTCTCTAATGCTGTTCCGACAGCAGTTCCGTCCGTTTGGAATGAAGAAAAGGACCTACTTGAATATGAGGGTGCGGCTTGGTATGAGAAAAGACTCTATACCAAGGGCGGAACGCTTAGGTTTTGCTTTGGCGGAGTAATGAACACGGCAAAGGTCTGGCTTGACGGAGAATATCTTGGCTCGCACAACGGTGGATACTGTGAGTTTGACTTTATAGTTAACGGAGTATCCGAGGGAGAGCATACAGTGACTGTCAGAGCGGATAACCGTCTTGATGAATACACTATTCCGCAGCCGATGGTAGACTGGTATCACTACGGCGGTATTATAAGGGACGTAACAGTAGAAACGCTTGTAGGGCTTTCTGTATTAAATCACCGTCTTGAATACACTCTTTCCGAGGACCTTAGTACCCTCTATGGCAAATTCTTCGTTGAGTGCTATAATGCAGGCGGCAAAGAGAGAGAAAACCTTAAGGTTTCAGTCGGGGATAAAACTGTATTTGACGCTGAGGTTTCGGTCCCCGAAAATCAACTAAAAGAAATAGAGCTGCCCGAGTTTTCCATCACAGAGGTTCGTCTTTGGGACGTTGGTTCGCCCGAGCTTTACACGGTTAAATTTATAAGCGAAACGGACGATTTGTTCGACAGAGTCGGCTTTAGACGGGTAGAGGTAAAGGATAAAAAGATACTTCTCAATAATAAGCCGATAGAAATCAGAGGCGTAAACAGACATGAGGAATATCCCGGATTTGGTTTCGCTTTTCCGTTGTCACGCATGAAAAAGGACGTAGACCTCATACTTGATCTTGGCTGTAATTCCATTCGTGGCTCGCACTATCCCAATTCGCGCAAATTCATGGATTACCTTGATTCTGTTGGAATTCTCTTTTGGAGCGAAATTCCAATCTGGGGATGCGGATTCGAGCAAAAAACTCTTGGTGAAGCAAGGATTGTAGAGCTTGGCCTCGAAATGCACAGAGAAATGGTAAAATATTATTACAACCACCCGAGCATAATCTTTTTCGGAATGCATAACGAGATACTCTCTGATACGGAAGAGGGTCTTGAAATGACTAAGAAATACTACGCCTTCTTAAAAGAAAACGGTGGTAACAGATTGGTAGTTTACGCATCAAACCATGCTCTTACCGACATTTCCCTTAAGTATACCGATGTGGTTTGTATTAATAAGTATATTGGCTGGTATGAGGGCAAGAGCTTTTCTGATTGGAAGGACTTTTTAAAGGAGTTTGACGCTTATGCGGAATCACTCGGTATAGGACACCTTCCTATAGTCATGAGCGAATTCGGCGGAGCTGCTATCTACGGATTCCACGATACAGATTGCCCTAAATGGAGCGAAGAGCAGCAAGCAGAGCTTCTTGAATATTGCTTAACAGTATTTCATAATCATTCTTCGGTTTGCGGAACGTTTGTATGGCAGTTTTGCGATATTCGTACGTGTGCCGAAATGGGATTTTCACGTGCAAGGGGCTTTAACAACAAGGGAATAATGAACGAATACAGGCGTCCAAAGGCAGCTTATTATGCTGTCAAAAGATGTTATAATTCTTTCATGAAAGAGAATTAAGAGGAAAAAATGAAAAGTATAACAGAAGCAGTAAATAAACCGAAGAGGAAAATACGTGTTATTCAGTTCGGAGAGGGCGGATTTTTACGCGGATTTGCCGATTGGATGATTCAGAAGCTTAATGACGGCGGGCATTTCAACGGAAGTGTTGCTGTAGTTCAGCCCCTGGCTTTCGGAATGTGTGACACCCTTACCGAACAAAACTGTCTTTATACCCATATTATCAGAGGTGCTGAGGGTGTAGAGAAGAGTATTATTGATGTCATTGAAAAATGCGTTAACCCTTATCAAAGCTTTGATGAATATCTTGCGCTTGCAGAAATTCCAGAGGCGGAATTTATTATTTCAAACACAACTGAGTCGGGAATAGAATTTTCCGAAAGCGACAGAATGGAAAATGCACCGAACGTTACGTTTCCCGCAAAGCTTACGCTTCTTCTTTTGCGCCGGTTTCGTCTTGGACTTCGCGGATTTGTTTTTCTTCCCTGTGAGCTTATAGACAGAAACGGAGATAATCTTAAAGCCACCGTGTTGAAATACGCAAAGCTTTGGGCGCTCGGCGAGGATTTTGAGGAATGGGTAGAAAAGCAGAATGTTTTTTGCAACACTCTTGTAGACCGCATAAATACCGGTTATCCCAAGGGAGAGGACATTGGACTTGAATATTCGGATAAGATGGTTAACACTTCCGAATTCTTTCATCTTTGGGTAATTGAGACCGACTTCGACATAGAGTCAAGATTGCCGTTCAAGAGGGCGGGACTTAACGTAATAGTCACAAGGGATGCGCTTGAAATGTACCGTACAAGAAAGGTGCGAATTCTTAACGGAGCGCATACCGCGCTGACTCCTTATGCCTTGCTGTCGGGATTTGAAACGGTCAAATCTTGTATAGATGATGAAAAAATGTTGGGTTTCTTAAAGGAATGTCTTTTTGATGAAATAATACCTTCACTGAATATGCAAAAGGAAGAGCTTCAGAAGTATGCGCGCGAGGTACTTGTAAGATTTTCAAATCCCTACATAAATCACTATCTTAAGGACATATCGCTCAATTCCGTAAGCAAGTTCCGTGTAAGAGTGCTTCCGTCCATACTTTCATATATTGAAAAGCACGGGAAGATGCCGAAGAATTTGCTCTTCTCCTTTGCCAAGCTTATAGAATTTTATAAATTCGGTACGCCTAAGGACAGCCCCGAAATTATAGAATACTTCAAAAATACGAGTATAAGGGAGATACTTCTCAACAAAGAGCTTTGGGGAGAAAATCTTGATATTTTGGTTGAGGAGGTTGAGCGCTATGCAAATTCATCCGCTTGATAACGTTGAGGTAAATTCCGACGGAAAAAAGTATGCGCTTCGATTTATCTCTGAGGGTGAAAACGTAATTAAATACGGCTTTCCGATAGGACACGCGACGAAGGATATAAATAAAGGAGAGCTTGTATATTCTGAAAATCTGCATTCGAATCTTGCAGGAACGGGGGATTGGAAATACAAGCCGTCAGCAAGAGCCAAGAGTGAAAATAAGACGAAAAGCTTTCTTGGATATTTAAGATACGACGGCAGTGTAGGTATAAGAAATGAGCTATGGATAATTCCCACGGTCGGATGCATAAATGACGTTGTAAAAAAGCTTGCCGATATGAGCGGTGCGAAGGCATTAACGCATCCTTACGGCTGCTCTCAGCTCGGCGCAGATTTGCTTACAACCCAAAAGATACTCGCAGGACTCATAAAGCATCCTAACGCAGGCGGTGTTCTTGTGCTAGGATTGGGCTGTGAAAACAACGGAATAGAGGAACTGAAAAAGGTGCTCGGCTCATATAACGGGGAGCGTGTAAGATTTTTGAATTTACAGGATTGCGAGGATGAAATCGCTAGTGCTATGGCAATTCTTGATGAATTAAAGCTGCTTATAAAAAGTGACACGCCCACCCCACAACCTATATCAAAGCTTCGTATTGCCGTAAAATGCGGTGGCAGTGACGGGTATAGCGGTATTACTGCAAATCCCTTGGTGGGACGGGCAATGGAGCTGCATGCATCATATGGCGGCACCGTTCTTATGAGTGAAATTCCCGAAATTTTCGGAGCAGAGGAGCTTTTGCTATCTCGAAGCAAAAATGAAGAGGTCTTTAATTCCGTATCTGAAATGATACGCAAATTCAGACAGTATTTTATAGACCACGGAGAAGGAATTTCGGATAATCCTTCACCGGGGAATATTGCCGGCGGAATTACAACACTTGAAGAAAAATCCCTCGGTTGTGTTCAAAAGGCGGGAAATGTATCTCTAAACGGAGCGCTTGATTACGGCAAATCACCGGATTTCTCCGGTGGGCTTTATATAGTAAACGGTCCGGAAAACGATATGGTGGCGGTTACAAATCTTGCAGCGTCGGGCGCAAATATGATTCTCTTTACCACGGGAAGAGGAACGCCTCTTTCTTCAGTAGTTCCTACACTTAAAATTTCAACAAACACCCCTCTTGCAAAAAGAAAGCCGCATTGGATAGACTTCGATGCAGGAAAAATACTTGACGGCAGGAGTATTGATGAATTAAAGGAAGAGCTTTACGAATTGTGCATTAAGGTTGCCGAGGGGGAAAAGACTCTCGGGGAAAATATGGGATTTTACGACTTGGCAATATTCAAAAACGGAGTAACTCTATAAGGAGAAATACAGATGGAAAACATGTTTTTTGGCGAACCGTGTCACGATATTTTGGTAAAAAAAATAAAACCGAAGCTTGCCTTTGACAAGAAATATGAATACGCGCCTTGGAAAGAGAAAATTAAGGATAAATTTTTAGAGCTTACCGGGCTCTATGAAATAGAGAAGAATGAATCACCAGATTTAGAGCTTAATGTGATTTCAAAAAGCGAGAAAGAGGGATATACCGAAATATATTTTACCTTCGCAAGCGAGATAGGCACGTCTGTTCCGTGCTACCTGCTTATCCCCGATATGAAAAAGGAAAAATATCCCGTTGCAATTACCTTGCAGGGACATTCAACGGGCTTTCATAATTCCGTAGGATATATAAAGTACGATTATGATAAGGATTATCAGCCAAGAGGACAGTTCGGTATTCAGGCGGTAAGGAACGGATATATCGCGCTATGTATAGAGCAAAGGGGAATGGGTCAAAGACGTCCGAGCGCTCCCTCAAGAAAGGTTGATCTTTGCGATTTTACAGCTCTTGTCGCACTCCATCTCGGAAGAACGGTTCTCGGCGAACGCATATTTGATATCCACAAGGCGATAGATGCTCTGGCAAGCTTTCCGGAGTGCGATACCGATAAAATACTTATTACGGGAAATTCGGGCGGAGGTACAGCATCGTATTATGCTGCATGCTACGACAAGAGAATCAAGTTTTGCGTTCCAAGCTGCGCGTTTTGCTCATATAAGGCGTCGATTCTGGATATTTATCACTGTTGCTGTAATTATATTCCGTCAGCATACAAATATTTTGAAATGCAGGACCTCTCTGCACTTATAGCACCTCGTCCTATTGCGATAATAGCGGGTGAAAAGGATAAAATTTTCCCAATTGAGGGCGTAAGAGAGGCGTATGCAACGCTTTCTGAAATTTACAAGGCGGAAGGCGCTGAGCACGCATGTTCTCTGATAGAAACTCCGATGCATCACTGGTGGTGTGTGGATTACGTATGGAATACGATAAACAAAGAAGCTGAGAAGCTCGGCTGGAGATGAGATTTTTGGTGGCATGCCTCGGGGATGAGGTGTGAAATAAGACCTCTTTGCAAAAAGGATGGTTACTCGGTAAAAGAGTCCAACAAAATCAAGAGAAAAGGAAAATCCTTGGATTTTTAAACCTAATATTAGATAAACACGTATAAAATTAAAAGTGGAGGCACTGTGTTACAATGTCTCCACTCGTTTTTTTATTCAGTTGTTTCTAAATCAACAGCGGCTTTGCTGTATTAAGAGAAAAATTGATTATTTTGTGCCGAAGAGTCTATCTCCTGCATCGCCAAGACCCGGAAGAATATAGCCGTTTTCGTTAAGACATCTGTCAAGAGTTGAAACGTAAATGTTTACGTCAGGGTGCGTTTCAGCTACCTTTGTAACTCCCTCGGGTGCACCGATTATAGCCATGAATTTAATGTGCTTACAGCCCTTGTCCTTCAAGAGCTTGATAGCGTCGCAAGCACTTCCTCCTGTTGCAAGCATAGGGTCAACAACTATAACGAGCTTGTCCTCAATGCCTACAGGGAGCTTACAATAATAAGTTTCCGGTGTCAAGGTTTCTTCGTTTCGGAACATACCTATATGTCCGACCTTTGCAGAAGGGAAGAGTACGTGTATACCGTTAACCATACCAAGTCCTGCACGAAGAATGGGGACTATTACTACAGAATTGTCACTGACGATAGTTTGACGGCAAGTCTCAAGAGGCGTCTTCACCTCGATCTCTGTTGTGGGTACACCGTCCTTCAAGCTTTCATACGTCATAAGAGTGGTTATTTCTTCAACAAGCTCGCGAAATTCCTTCATGCTTGTGCGCTCGTCACGCAAAATTGCAATCTTGTGACGGATGAGTGGGTGGTCAAAGATTATTACGTTGTCATATTTCTTCATTACGTGGTGCTCCTTCGTGGTATTATTTTTCTTCTTTTTCGCCCTTTTTGAACTTGTTCAAAACAATGTTAACGATAATACCGAGAATCAAAGCACACGCGATTGCTGTGATTGTTACCTTACCGATTGCCATTGCCATACCGCCAATGCCGGGGATAAGAATTGCAGAAACGGTAAAGAGGTTTGCGTTGTCTTCAAGGTCAACCTTTTGAATCATCTTAAGACCGGAAACTGCGATAAAGCCGTAAAGGGTGAT
>JAZSJG010000045.1:0-12950 GCA_045534215.1 Eubacteriales bacterium | reverse complement strand
AGTGGTTTTCTTTCTGTCAATTTCACTTAGCATGCAGAATCTTTCGCGCACCTCGTCCTCTTCCTCGGGCGAGCCCCCCTTGCCGCTTACAGTTGCGCCGGTAGCATTGATGTCTCCGGTTATTTTGAACTCGGCAGCTCTTCCGTTTTCGCGTGTCATAACAGAAATTGCAAGCACTGCTACGGAAAGAAGCAGTAAAACTATGTAGACAATTATAGCGGTCTTTGAGGTAAGCGCCTCAAGAAAGGAGAGAGCCGCGGTTATTTTCAATGAATTAATCAGCCAAAAAAACAATGACATTTATGAATTGCTCCCTTAAGTTATAAGTAGGTTTTATGGGGTCGGAGCGACCCCGTGATAAATATCGAACAAAAAAGAATTATTCGCCCTGCTCGTCAGAGGCGATTTCGTTGCCCTCACCGGCAGATAAAGCTTTTTCTTCATTTTGGGCTTCCGTTACGGATTCTTCATTTGCCATAAGCTGTGGCTCGTCTTTTTCAGCTGCGTCTGAAACGGGCTTGCTTACAGCTTCTCCGGAAGTGCTGTTTTCGGGTACTGTGTCCGTCTCGACGGCTGACTTTGATTTGTTTTCCGCTGCCTTATTCTTAAGAGCATCGGCTTCTTTCTTAGCGGCGGAAGCAACTGCTGCGCGTTTTATAAATGCTATTGTTTTAGGCAATGCTTCTTCTCCGAAAATAGCTTCGACGGTTTCGGAAAGAGACCTTTCGTCCTTTTCGATTTTTCCGTCAACCGCAGCATAAAGAGAAGAGATAAGCATCGTGGATATTGCACAGTCAAATGCATCCGTCTCTTCAATCTGCATGCCGGAAAGCGCCGCAATATGCTTTTCTATTCCGAGCCAGAGCTTGTTGCCTATGCGCCAGCCGCAAAGATTGTGAATATATGCTTCAAGCTTGTCAAGCTTCTTCCATAGCTCCTCCGAAACGACGGATACCGAGGACAACCTGTCAATAAAGTAGTACATCTGATAGAATTTGATTTTCGCAACGGGTGTACGGTCCTCGGCGGGCTGTGTTTTCGTAAATGAAAGATTGATTTGGGGGCACAGCTTTGAAATTGTTTCGGGCAGGTAAGTGCTAAATTCATTTTCCTTCGGATTTATGATAAACCAAAGGTTGCCGGGAACGAAATATTTTGTTTCTACACCGTGCTCGTTATGTATGCTGATATAAGAGCTTATATCGGGATTTTTGATGTATCTGATAAGGGGCTTAACGTATGTGAAAAGACCTTCCAGCTTAGCTCCGTCAAGGGCTGCAAAGTGAACGTTTTCCTTCATGTTCTTTGCGGCTGTCATTGCAGCTACTACGTTTCTTTTTGTATCCGACTCGGAATCGCTCGAATCGAAAAAGGCATCGTATTCGTTCTCATATTCCCCGTCAACCGTGTCAATAAAAGCGGGGGATTCGAAGTATTCCGTAAGGAGAGAAACAATAGCGGTAAAATCTGCCGTGGGAAGATGCTGAAGCACTATAAGACGCGAGGTACAAAGAGAAGCAAAGAGCCCCTCAATAACACCCTTGTTGAATTTGTATCCCCTGTCAAGAGCAAAGGTTGTAAAATCACGGACTGCCTTATCAAGAGTAAAGCTCTTGTCAACGTGTGCAAGATATTCGTCTACAAACGAATCTGTCTTGACCTCTTTAACGGTTTCCTCTTCGGAGGGGTCCGAGTCAAATTCCTCTCGGAACATGGCGTCAAGAGCTGGGACGGGTATTTCTTCAGCACCTTCGAAATGTGCGCTGTTCTTTTCCTCTATCTTCTTTCTTTCCGTTTCATGCTCGGCATTTCTGTCTTTGGCGTGAATGATAAAGAAAACTATTGACATTATAGCAAGAATTCCCGCAACAATGTTAAGGAACGGAGATGATATGCTTACAGCGGAATTGAAAATTCCGACGCTGACTGCAAGAAGAAGAGAAATTATACCGAACACAATGTTCTTAAAGGTCTTTTTCATAGGTTTGTAAATTGCCTCCAAAGTATAGTTGTCGTTTATGATATTGGACTCCGACTGAAGATAGTCCGAAAGCCGTTCTTTGTCCGGCTCGGTCTTTTCTCCGTTAAAGAACGCAGATGCTGTCAGACAGACGTCAAAAACGGAGCGAGCAAGATGTATTTTATATTTGCCCTCTTCCGTGATAAAGCCCGAGTTGTAGTATATCTTAGGAAGAGAAAATGGGATATCAAAGCTCTTTTCTTCATGCGGAAGAAGTGCTATTTTTCTGAATGCGCAAAGCTCCTTTTTAGGACGCAATACGTTTTTATTTTCAATTTCCGCATAAATTTCGACGGTTTCAAGGACCTCGTGAGCGCTCGTGTTTTTTGCATTGAAGCTCACTGTATTCTTGTTGACCTTAAACTCGGAAAAACGCACCGAATCGTAGCACAGACCGTGTCCGAATGGGTATCCGAGAGTCATGTTAGCCGTATCGTAATAACGGTATCCGACAAAAACGCCCGACTTCATATCCTGCTTTTCCTTATAAGAAAGGCGCTTTTCGAACGCACGCTCCGTTCCCGAATAAAGAGAGTACGCAAGACGTCCTGTTGGGCTGTACTCGCCCGTCAGTATGTTCACAATTGCCTCTGGCGAATATTTGAGGTCAAGTGGGGCATAAAGCACGGCTGAAAACGGATAGGCAAATTCAACGTCTACCGACTGCCCCGCACCGATTACCAAAACAACCTTATATCCGTATTCCGATAGGGAATCTGCAAGTCTTAGCTGGTTTGCGGGGAGGGTGAGCTTTTCTGTTTTTTGCGCGAGCTTATCCCTTTCATAGCCGGATGAAAGAAACAGAAGCACCGTTCCCGATTGCTTTGCAAGGTTTTGCGCCTTCACAAATTCGGGATTTTCAACGTCGTTGTTAAAATCATAGCCGCGAGCGGTGTCAAATGTGCTGTAGCCAAGCTCGAAAAGCAAATCGCTCATGCGTTTTGCCATTGATACGCCCTCACTATCCTCGCGGAAAGCGGCATCACCGATAATGGAAATGCTTTTCTTTTCGTCAAGAGGCAAAATCCCGCCCTTGTTTTTGAGAAGAACGGAGCTTTCCTCGGTTGAAAGAAGAGAAAGCTCGGCACGCTCGCTTTCCTTTAAGCCGCGCACCTTTTTACTTGAGCCGCAAGTGAATGCAAGGCCTAAAACCCTGTCCAATGCCTCGTCAATTTTTTCCTCTGAAATTGCACTTCCAAGGACAATCTCCTCGTCAAGAACCGAGGGCTCTATTTCTCCCGATTCAACCGACGCCTTGAGCTTCACATACCTTTTTGCAGCGCTTTCAAGGGCTATAAATGAGCCGTTAAGGCAGATAACACCGCGGGATATCAGACTAACGGTATTTTCGTCCGTGGCCTCTTCGCATATTACAAGATGTCCTATGTCAATCATCGATTTTTGCAAAGAGGGGTTTGTATGTATATAAGCCTCGGACGGCTCTCTTGCATCTGAAATTATCAAAGACGCACCGCTTTTGGCAGCTTCACTGTATGGCAATACCAAAAATTCGTTTATGGCTCTTTCGTTTGGAATTTTATCCATAAACGCTGCATCCGATTCTGCAATATAGCAGTCGGAGATTGCTGTAACAAATCCGTTTTCTACCGCAGGCCTGATAAAGCTTTCTGACATCTCTTTTGCAAGATAAGTGTCTTCAGAAATATGACGTCTGTAGGGTGAAAGCTTCACCTTAGGACCGGGAACAATGACGAGGTTTACCCCATCACGTGCCATATCGGATAGCTTATCTTCCGCTATTTTCTCCCAAAGCTCCCTATTCCATGAATGAGAGAGAACGGTCGCGTGCGGATAAACATCTCTTAGGTAATCCTTTATGTTTCCAATCTTGATTGACGGAACACCAAGAATCTTGAGAGCTTTATTCGAAAGATATTTTATATCAGTCAGGATTCGCGCTTTTTGCGAGGCGGTCAGTTCTCGTATGATGTTTTCGTGTTTTAACATTTTATACTCCGACTTTGTCTTATGTATGTGAATTTTCCGTTAGAACGGTTGCTGTTTCAGAATCCAATGGGTCCTTATCCTGCTTTTTGGGGGTGTCGAATAAAACAAATACCACCGCAAGAGCTACCGCAAGTATAAGCGAGACGCCTGCCAGGAAAACGGCAAGTCGCGGGCTTTGCGGCTTGTAAGAAGACTTTTTGATATCATCTTCGCTTGGGGCGGGGCGTCTGACTTTAAGCCCTGCTCGCTTGTTGTAAGAGGTAACCACTTTGCCGCGTCTTACTCTGTGCACATATTTATCGGATACGGCACTTAGTACCTTTATTCTGAAATCAACACATTTTGGCGAAACGACAATGCCGCTTTCTACCGTGAATGTCTCGCTCGGCATGGAAAGAATATTTCTGTAGGTGATTTTGCTTTTATTTATTACGCTGCCTGCCGAGTCAAGCTCGGTAACGAGAATTTCTATTGAAGTTAATACATAGGGAGTTTCGTTGCAAAACCTTGCCACAAGACATTTTTTGCTATCGCGTCTTATGAACATATATTCCTTGACGGAAACAAAATTGCCTGTCTGGGAATGACTGTAGACACCCCTTGCGATGCAGTTGTTATTTATTGACATTAAAGCTTACCTTTACACCTTTTAATTTTTTCGATAAGATTAAAAATCCGTTGAAGAATATACTTATAAGTACGGAAGAAAGTATCACGGCAAAAACCGAAACGTCTGTGCGCTTTACGTAGAACAGGTCCATTCCAAGAAGTACATCAAAGAAATTGAGTGTTAAGAGCATAAGAAGAAACGTAAGCACGGCACCTGCCAAAATTCCGCCGAGAAATAGCCAACCGTTGCAATAAGCATGGGGCTGGGTCTTGAACTCGGTGTCATTTATTCGCGCAAGCTCGAAGCTTATGTATGAGGTCGAGCTGTGGAGAAGAATCGGGCGGCTTTGTCCAATTTGAGAAAGGGATTCCTTAACCTTGAGAATATCAACGACACGGTCTCTGTTGTCATACTGTATTAAATTGTAGGCGAGCTCCTTTACGTAGGAATCGGTCTTGCACTGAAAAAACTTGTATCCGTTGTCTGTGAAAAGTGTATAAGCTTTTACGTATTTTCTTACGGACGGTATTGGCTCGTAAAGTATGCCGCGCCCTTCGGGATGGACAATTTTTTTAATTCCTCTGTCCCGTGTTCCGCCGTTTATATATCGTGTTCTGAGAAATACAGCCGGGAAAATTTTCCCCAAAAGGAACACGTAAAACGACAGTCCTGTAAGATATAATACGAAGTCAGTAAAATACTTGATTACCTCGGTCATTTGATATCTCCTTTGGTAGCCGAAATGGTTTATTTGTTCAAATATGAATTGAGGAATGCTTCTATCATTTCGTAGCTTACCTCCTCTTCTTTTGCAAATTCTTCAAGAAGAGTATTTGATACTGTGTCTATAATTTCATCGGGAACGTCAATTCCCATATTTTCAAGATGCTGCTTTGCCTCGTCCTTCATAGCAGAATCCTGGAGAATTTCGTTAAGGTTTTTAACCTCCGTCAGTGATTCTGCAAGACCCGAAAGAAGCTGCTCGTATTCCTCGTCGGTGTAATTAATATTATCTTTAAGCTCGGTGACGAGTGTTTGCATAGTCATATCCTTGATAAAGGTCATAATAGGACGCATATGAGGGTTAAGGTCAATTTCATACTCTATTTTTGCGACAATATTATTTTTTGAAAGCTCACGGGCAAATTCTTCGTAGTTTGAAGCTGAAAGAAGTCCTTCTGCCTCGCTGATTATTGAGGAAAGGTTTATAAGAGTAGATATATCCGGTACGATGGTATATGTTGTAGAAGTTGCGCAAATTTCAAGAAGCTGAACTACAAGAGATTCAACCACTGAATCCTCTCCCAAATTAGGTCTTGACATACCCATAAACGTATTGCCGTCAAGCCATGCCTTTGATGCGGAGGAAAGGGCGTCGGCGACAAGACTTTTGATTAATGCAGAATCCTCTATGACCGAGAGCGAAGCGTCTATTTCTTCTTTTGCTTCGGGTGTCATATTTGTGAAATTAGAAATTGATTCCATAAGAGCCATTACGTTAAGACGGCTGATTGCGTCAAGCTCTCTGTTAAGAGAGGTTCTTTCTCCTGCAATCTTTGTCGTTGTTGCAAGGTCAAAGATGGCATTAGCACCGCAATATCCGAGAACGACAGAGGCGGCATCGTTTGAATAGAAGGTGACTTCCTCGGAAATTTCTCCTAAATCGCCTTCGCCTTCAGAATACGTTTCAATTATTCTAAAGATTTTTTGAGTTGCACCAAAAGCACCGACCAGAGGGGAGAGAAGAACGAGGGTTATAATGTATCCTGTAAGTATACCGGCTACTGCACCGAGCTTTCCGGAATGCTTTATGTGCTCGGGAGCATTTTCGTCGGTGTAGGGTGAATCTGCCGAGGAACTTTTTGAGCTTAACGGTTTGTATATAAGTGGAGAAAAAATAGTTAAAATCAAGCGCAAGAGGAAGAAAACGAGAGGGAAGACAAGCATGGAAACAAGCATGCTAGACAGTGCTGAGAACACGGCGGTAAGGTCTAAATCATTACCGAAAAGTCCGTCGAGTGCGCCCGATGACTCAAGCTCATCTAAAATAAGCTTTGAGATGCTTGGGGCAATACGTGTCGCAATAAAAATACCAATGAAAAGCGAGAATATTGCAAGCGCTGCGTTTATTAATGACTTAAGCAAACCAAATTTATATCCTTTATATACCTGCGCGGCGGTTATCGAAAGAAATATTGCGATAAAAGCCACAGAAAGTAGAGAAAAATTCATCACACGCTCCTGTGCGCGAGAAAACGCGCAAATAATTATAATAATATATTTTATCATTCGCTAAAGGAAAAGTCAATATAAATTACTCGCAAATCCACAAAAGGAAGAAAAAAGCCCATCGCGAAGCACGATGGGCGGTATAGTACGAAAACTAAAATTTTCAGGTATATTTGCAACGTATGGGGCATACGACGTGTCTGCATTTTCATATTCGGGGGAGGAGTCCTTGCGTACTGCGGGCTTAATAAAAGTAAGAGATAAAAGCACCGACGAAATAATAAGAAGAATAAATCCGATTCCAAGCTCTGCCGAAAATGCCTTTTCAAAATCGTAGAAGTCAATAGAAGAAAGTGCTGAAACGAAAGGCACAATCATTGCTGCAGCGAGAAGAGCGGAAAATACCAAACAGAGCTTCTTTGATTTTTTCACACCCACTTCGTCCGCTCCGGAGAGCAAGAAGAGCACCTCCTTTTTCAACAGCGTGCCGCAGAAAAAGAGAAATAACGGTGTTGATAAAAGGGCAAGGATACAAGATGCCGAGGCATTATCTATCATTCGGCTGCGCATAAGATGCTCGGTGATGTTTTTTTCGATAAAGGCGGCACTGTGTCTTGAAATACTGCCGTCAAGGTATGCACCGTATTCTTCACAGCTCGAGTAAACAGCTTCTTTTGTTTCCGGAATGGAAATTGTTTCATAGTGATAGCTTTCTGAAGATGTAAGAATATTGTTGTCTGCGAGAAGCACCTCAAAAGAAAGGTCTTCGGTATCATCCTGCGGCACGAGGTTCAGTATCGGTAAAAATGGCGAAAGAATGAGAATGAAGGTGAGAAGTGCGGCGAATCCATGACTTAGATATTTGCTGAAGGGCGGTTTTTTGACTGCATTTTTTATTGAATACACTATGAAAAACGCAATAGATGCAACGGCTATACAAAGTGTCGCTATAAGCCCCCAGCCCATAGAGTATTCGGAGCCGAAAAATGCGGAAAATTCGCTCGTTACACCAAAGTTGAATGCGAGGCGGAAAAAGAAGTACAAAACCGGCAAAAAAGTGCATAAAGACAGGACCCGTGACACAAAATCGCACTTCGTTTTCTTTTTTAGAAGCAGGGAAAGGAAGCCGCTTAAAACCAAAATAAAGGTTGCGGCAGAAAATATCATATAAGCGGCACAGCATATAGCGTTAAAAAGAATATTCGCATTGAAATCAAGCATATCATTTCTTAATGCAAGACGCAGTTCGTTTTTGAAAATCCTCGAGGATTGAGCTATGGTTATCGTATCTAGTGATGCAAGGTCGCTTTTCAGCTTTTGGGTTTCTTGATACAGGTCGCTTGAGTATATCTGCTTGGAGTTCGAAAAATGCATGGAATCGACCCCCATTATTACACCGTCGAGAACAGAGAGCCGAAGCACTACACTAAGTTCGTCCTTCCAGGCAGCTCTCATTGAAAAGATGGGCAGAAAGTTAAGTATTAAAAGGACGAACGAAAGCAAAAGAGCAACAGCACCGACAATTATATTCTTTCCCGGTTCAGTAACCGCATCTCCATTTTGAGATGCGGTTTTATGTATGTTTCTTCGTCTTGTTGAATTGATGGGACGACTTGACACTAAATGGGGACCTGTGTCGTATATTGCCCCTGATTCTTGCTCTTGCGAGGGATATGAAGCGCTTAAATCCGCACCGCAGACAGCGCATGTGGCAACTTCATCTTGAAGGGGTGCAGAGCACACGGGACAAAATGCGTTTTTCTCTGACATTTTTTCGTTCCCTTTCTTTATGTTGGTAACGTATGCAATAATTATACTATTACAATTGTATTTTGTCAAGGAAAAAGGATGTTGAAAAAGCTCAGAAAATATGGTATAATAATTCTTGAGTATACATAAGGAGAAAAAACTGTGAAAAAATTAAAGATTATAGGTTGGATTTTTGCTTCTCTTATAACATTTTTTTCGGCGTTCTTCATGCTGTACACATTTCCATATACAAACGTGGCAGCTGACATTATAGGATACGTTGTATTGGGCGTGATTTTTTCTGTTTCGGCTCTTATCGCATGCATAGTTCCAATAGTGCTAGGCACGGTAGGAATAGTTAAATCGGCAAAAATGGAAGAAAGCAAGGAAAAAACAAGAACTATTATTGGGTTTGTACTTATGATGGCAATTCCTCTGCTTGTTTCCTTTCTTTATTTCGGGTCGTTGTTTGTGGTAGATGCTATAAGCGGAAGTATAACAATTGGATAAAGACGGAAATAAAATCAAAAAAAAGAAAACAGCTCTTCGCCGCATTTTGCGCAAAGAGCTGTTTTTATGTCAAGAAATGACAACAAAGATTTACATTATACTATATTTCTGACGTTTTTTGACTACGTTAGCAATTCTGTTATAATCGTTGGTGAGTATAACATCGATGCCCATATCAAGATATTTTTCTGTTTCTTCAGGGTTGTCAGACCAGAATACGTTGCATATAATTCCTGCATCATGTGCCTTGTCAATCATTTCCTGATTGAAGTAATTTTTCATGAGCTGAACCTTTTTACATCCGTACTTTATGGCTCTGTCAACTATTTCCCATTTGCCGTCGCCTGCGCCGCAGCAGCGGGGTATTTCGGGGTGTTCCTTTTGAAGACGCTCGAGTATGCGGTCGTTTCCGCTCATGATATATACGTATTTTTCACAGTCATATTTTTTGATTAAATCAAAAATCTTGCCAAGATATTCCGGCTTTTCGCCATCGGTTTTTAAGTGAATATTCATGACACAGTGGCATGCAAATTTTTTAAGTATATCTTCGAAGGTCGGTATTTTAAGATTTTCAAATTCCGCTCCCTTTTTAGAACCGAAATCGAACTTGCGAAGCTCCTCTAAAGTATAATCCCAAATCTTTCCTGTGCCGTTGGAAACGCGGTCAAGTGTGGGGTCGTGTATCGAAACAACCTCTCCGTCCTTTGAAAACCAAAGGTCGAATTCTATTTCCTCCGCACCCATTGCAACTGCTGCTCCAAATGCGGGAAGACTGTTTTCTGGGGCTATTGTGTTAAATCCTCTGTGCGCGCAAACTCTTGGATAGGGCATTATAGCATCGTGACGAACTATTGCACTTCCTGCAGGGCGGTATTTCCAGGGGCGACGGCCTTTTTCTATGTACTCATAGTGCGCAGAAAGAGGATTTCCGTATCCGGCTGGCTTGTAGTACTTGTTTTTGGGGTCTATTTCTGCGGTTGCGAGTCCTACTTTGCTGTATAAATTTGCGAGCACTTCGCCTTTGGGTGAAACTATCATTGAAGCGCCGCAAATATCGCTGCTTTCATCCATGGAAATTGAGGAACGAATTACGTGAGTGTTCGTGTTGTATGCGAGGAACTGTGTCATGATTTTAAGTGCCTCGTGTGAATCGCTGCGCTGATGTGAAGAAGAGATTATAAAATCAAGGTTCTGACGCGCCATGTTCGGAAACATTTCATAGAAATATGCATCGTAGCAGATTAAGAATCCAAATCTGAGCCCTTCAATTTCAATGACGTACGGTTCTGAAAATTCGAACGTATAATCGGAATCCAGCTTCATTGTCGACACTTCTCCGGGTGTTAAGTGCTGTTTATGATACTGCCCGACAAGCTCCCCTTTCCTGTTATACGCGTAGGTTGTGTTCCTCAGAGCTCCGGGAGCTCCCGAACGGCAGTTAATGAAGAGTATGGAATTGCAGCGCTTTGCGGTGGCTGCTGCGGTCGCTAAAAGCTTATCGGTGTATTTTGCTGCAGATGCCTCCGCGGCATTCTTCGTTTTTGCTAAGCATGGAATGTCACACGACTCGGGCAAAACGATAATATCCATGCTTTCATCGCATTTTGACAGAAGCTTCAGTTCTTCTTCAAAATAGTAATCGCTTTTTTCATAATCTGTTGAGTATGCCGGTTGAATTACGCAAACCTTCATAAAAATCTCCTTTTTCATCGCTTTTTATACAGTGCATTGAAACATATCTTGAAAGTATTAATTTCAAATTTGAAGTTACGCAAGATTATCTAAAATCATTACAAGTCCGCTGATTGCCATAAAAATGTAAACAATTATTTTAATTTTTGCGGAATTTAGCTTGTCGAACACGAGTTTTCCAATATAATTTCCTATAAAACATAAAACCAAACCGATTGCAAAAAGTTGTAAAACCTGAAGTGTTACAGCCCCGCTTATTGCTCTCATTACGGCTGTATAAATACCGGTGATGGCAAAATAAAATTGAATTGAACCGAAAAACTCGTCTTTGTCATCAAGTGCCGAGCTCAAATAAAGCACCGCGGGAGGACCTCCTGTAGAAAATAGGCCGCTGAGTGCTCCTCCTAAAAGTCCCGAACCAATTCCCGTAGGCACGGAAGCTTTTATTTTTATGCGCTCCTTCAAAAAAAGGAAGAAGATGCTCATAATTATTAAAACAGCCCCTAAAATCCTTTTGAATATTACCTTTGGGACATACGAGGAAAAGTAGACTGCGAACGGAATTGTCACCAAAGCTGAAACAAGGAGAGGAAGAACGGTCTTTAAACAAATCTTTTTCCTGTATTTGACTGTGTTATACGAGGTTTGTCCTACACTTAACAATCCTGAAACGGTGGCAGCGGTGTAGGTTGGCATAAGATATGGGAAAAACATCATAGCGAAAATTCCCAGCCCAAATCCGCTTACCCTTTGAATAAATCCGGCGAATAGTGATACCGTCCCGATTAAAATGAGTTCATACCATTCAAAATTCATATTATCAGACCTTAATTTTATTGTTGTGCTTATTTTAACATACATTTCCCGTTTTTTCAATAGAAAAAAACAAACTTAAAAAATTCGCTGAAATGCCGAATATGCTGTATGCTTGATAAATTACAATCCTTGCCATGCGGCAAAGAGCTGTGCTCGAAGCGACGGTTCGAAGTCAAAAACAAAAGAGCACTCGAAGGGAGTGCACTCTTAGCGGAGAACTTATGATCAGTTGGTTAATAATTGTCCCGCTGTAAACAAATAAGTAACCCCGACAGATTTTTTAAAAGTCTGTCGGGGGTTGCTTTGTGTAACATCAACCACCAGCAGTGCTGGTGGGACCAAAAAGCTTTAGCTATGCATAGAAAAAGAAATCCTCCTTTGGTATAATAGATGTAGGTTCGCCAACCGCATCAAAACCAAAGGAGGAATCAAGTCGTGAAACTTGACACAGATAGTTTAGCACATACGAAGTGGAATTGCAAGTATCACTTAGTGTTTGCACCCAAATACCGCAGACAAGTAATCTACGGAAAAATTAAAAAAGACATAGGAATAATGCTAAGAAAGTTATGTGAGTATAAGCAAGTGGAAATCATAGAAGCAGAAGCATGCTCAGACCACATACATATGTTAGTGTCCATACCGCCGAAGTATAGCGTATCACAAATAATGGGATATCTCAAAGGAAAAAGCAGTTTAATGATCTTTGAGAAGTACGCCAATATGAAATACAAATATGGAAACAGACATTTTTGGTGCAGAGGATACTATGTAGATACAGTAGGAAGAAACAAGAAAGTAATAGAACAATACATAAGGAACCAACTGCAAGAAGATGTATCCGCAGAGCAGTTATCGCTCAAGGAATACATCGACCCGTTTACGGGTAAGCCGGTAGAAGAAGGCAAATAAACAGCCCCTTTAGGGGTAGCCGGTGAAGAATCCGCGGCGGGCGGACTTTTCGGCGAGCTTTTAGGCTCAGCCGGCATTATGCCCTAAGGGGGCTGTGCAAGCCACCGGCACGGCCGGTGGTTATGACTTTTCATCAACATTCACGCCCCACCTCTTCCGAGTATAGATTTATAATCTTTTTGTTGAGCTTTTTTGCATATTTCATTGCTTCGTAAGCACCGCCTTTATCTCGTTCTACATGAACAATAATAAGTTCTGATTGCTCAATCATCCAACGATTTTTTAACGTTAATTTTGCCTTATAATGTACATCATGTAAACACTCGGGAATAACAATACTGTCGTAATATTTTTCATAATATTCTATATCCGCCAAAATATACGGTAAAACCAATGTAATAAAGTCGGAGGCCAAGCGGTCTTAGGAAGACAATTTTCATT
>JAZSJG010000055.1:0-16105 GCA_045534215.1 Eubacteriales bacterium | reverse complement strand
CAACTCCTTGGCTCACAGAACGACATGGCTACGATCCGACTTCAACCTCGTTTCTCTCGGTTATGATGTATTGCCGCACAGCGTCAATGTGAAGTGATTGCTCTCAACCTTACCACTGGGCAAAAAGTGAAGCATTCATTTCCCCATTTACTGTAGGGGAGGGGTCGCCCCTCCCGCATACCCATGCCACCGTTTTCACTACAGCAATCCCGACGCACCTTTCCGTAAGGGAGGGGTCGCCCCTCCCGAAAAACAAAGATAAAATTTCGGCTTTCAGAAAATGTAAGAATATCGAAACGGGAGGGAAAACCCCTCCCCTACAAAGAATTTGAAATTTTGTGCCCGGCAACGCGGCATGCGGCGATTTATCCGCTCAAGGTTTTGGGTAGGAGAAATTTCATAAGACAAGGCGCAACCGAGCGATTAGGGCGATGGCATATTCTCATATGTCGAGCCCTATGAGTCGAAGGGCAACGCAGTATTATGGAATTTATACACCCAAAAAGAATAATTATGCAGACTATTCATGTATATTGCATATTTATCAATACAGAATGCACAAATCATAATTATTTTTTTCTTCTACTTTAGGTTTATATGCCATTTTTAATAAAATTTACAAAAAACTATTGCATATTTATTCTATTGGTGTTACAATATCAACATCAAAATTAAAAACTGTTTTGGAGGAAAAACAAATGGATAAAAAGAATATTAAAAAGGTTGTTCTCGCATACTCGGGAGGACTTGACACATCTATTATCATTCCGTGGCTTAAGGAAAACTATAACAACTGCGAGGTTATCGCTGTTTCGGGAAACGTAGGTCAGGCAGACGAGCTTGAGGGTCTTGAAGAAAAGGCGCTTAAGACGGGAGCATCAAAGCTTTACGTCGAGGACCTCACAGAAGAATTTGTAAATGATTATATCATTCCGACTGTTAAGGCAGGAGCTCTTTATGAGGAATATATGCTCGGAACTTCCTTTGCACGTCCGGTTATCGCAAAGAGAATAGTGGAAATCGCAAAGGCAGAGGGTGCTGATGCAATTTGCCACGGCTGTACAGGAAAAGGAAATGACCAGGTTCGTTTCGAGCTTACAATCAAGGCATTTGCACCGGATATGCACATCATTGCTCCTTGGAGAGAGTGGACAATCAAATCGCGTGAAGAGGAAATCGAATACGCGGAGGCACACGATATACCTCTTAAGATAAACAGAGAAACCAACTATTCTAAAGACAAGAACCTTTGGCATCTCTCTCACGAGGGAATGGACCTTGAGGACGCATGGAACGAGCCCCTTTACGAGAAGCCCGGCTTCCTTGAAATGGGAGTATCTCCCCTGCAAGCTCCCGACGTTCCCACATATATAACCCTTGATTTTGAAAAGGGTGTTCCTACAGCATTTAACGGTGAAAAAATGAGCGCGAAGGAAATAATACTTGCTCTTAACGAGGTTGGTGGCAAGAACGGTATAGGACTTCTCGACATTATTGAAAACCGCCTTGTAGGAATGAAGTGCAGAGGCGTATACGAAACTCCCGGCGGAGCTATTCTCTACGCAGCGCACAACTATCTTGAAACCTTAACACTTGATAAAATGACAGCTCATAAGAAGAGCGAGCTTGCTATAACCTTTGCCGACCTTGTTTACAATGGCCAGTGGTTTACACCCTTACGCGAAGCTCTTTCGGCTTTTGTTGACAAGACGCAGGAAAACGTTACGGGAACAGTACGCCTTAAGCTCTACAAGGGCAATATAATCAAGGCGGGCGTCAAGTCTGATTATGCGCTTTATTCCGAAGAGCTTGCTACTTTTGGAGAGGACAATGTTTACAATCAGGCAGATTCCGCGGGCTTTATCAATCTTTTCGGACTTCCGATAAAGGTTCAAGCTGAAGTGAATGCAAAAAACAAGAAATAAAAAATTCGTCTCGCATTTTGCGGGCAGGAGTATTAGATGAAAAAGATGTGGGCAGGAAGAACCGACGGTGCTGTAGATAAAATTGCCGACGACTTCAATTCTTCCATTCATTTTGATAAAAAAATGTACAAAGAGGATATAAGGGGCTCTATTGAGCACGCCCTTATGCTATCTTCCGTAGGAATTCTCACGAAAGAGGAGTATGAAAAAATCTCTGACGGGCTTCTTTCCATCGAAAACGAGCTTGACTCGGGAAAGCTTGCTTTTGACGAAAACGCAGAGGATATTCATATGTTTATTGAAGCAACTCTGACGGAAAGAATTGGAGATGCGGGAAAAAAGCTTCACACGGCACGGAGCAGAAACGACCAGGTCGCTCTCGACCTGCGCCTTTATATGCGCAACAAGACAGAAGGTATTATTGCACAGCTTCTTGATTTAATTTATGCAATAAAGGTCCAAGCCGAGAAAAACCAAGACGCAATAATGCCCGGCTACACCCACCTTCAAAGAGCGCAACCGATAACATTTGCCCACCATCTTTTAGCTTATGCTATGATGTTTATAAGGGATGTCGAGCGGCTTCGGGATGCGGTAAAGAGAATGAACAAATCTCCCCTTGGCTCTTGTGCGCTTGCGGGTACGACCTACCCGACAGACAGAAGAAGCGTTGCGGCACGACTTGGGTTTGACGGTATTTCGGAAAATTCAATAGACGGAGTTTCCGACAGAGATTACTGCATAGAGCTTGAAGCGGCATTTTCAATAATTATGATGCATCTGTCGCGCTTTTCCGAGGAGATTATTCTCTGGTCGAGCTGGGAATTTAAGTTTATTGAGCTTGACGACAGCTACACTACCGGCTCTTCTATAATGCCCCAAAAGAAAAATCCCGACATGGCTGAGCTTGTAAGAGGAAAGACGGGCAGAGTTTACGGTGACCTTATGGCAACACTTACAACTCTTAAGGGTCTTCCCTTGGCTTACAACAAGGATATGCAGGAGGACAAGGAGGCAATCTTTGATGCAACCGAAACAGTTGAAAAATGCCTTTCGGTTTTCACTCCTATGATAGCAACCATGAAGCCGCTTAAAGAAAATATGTACGAGGCGGCAAAGCGCGGATTTATAAACGCAACCGACCTTGCGGATTACATGGTAAAGCGCGGTATGCCGTTTAGAACCGCCTACAAAATTGTCGGTGAGCTTGTCAGAGAATGTATTTCAAAGAACACGACGCTTGACGGACTCACTCTTTCGGAATACAAAGCTCATTCGGAGCTTTTCGACGAGGAGCTTTACTGCGAAATATCTCTTGAAACCTGTATAAAAAAGAGAATTTCGGAGGGCTCAACAGGATACGAAAGTGTAAAAAAGCAAATAGCGCTTGTCAAAGATTTTCTTGACACGCATGGGGTATAATTCTAATTATGAAGATTTTTATTGACGGAAAAGCCGGCACGACTGGCTTAAGAATAGAGGAGCGTCTTTCAGGGCGGAGCGATATAGAAATTATATCTATTCCCGAGGAAAAAAGGAAGGATATAAATGAAAGAAAAAAGGCGCTTAACAGCTGTGACGTTGCCTTTCTATGCCTGCCTGACGACGCGGCAAGAGAAGCTGTTGGACTTATTGAAAATCCAAACGTTACGGTGATTGATACTTCCACGGCACACAGAACAAATCCCGATTGGGCATACGGATTTCCCGAGCTTGATAAAAGCTTTGAGGAAAAAATCAAGTATTCAAAAAGAATTGCCGTTCCGGGCTGCCACGCAGGCGGCTTTATAGCTCTCGTTTATCCGCTTATAAAGACGGGTATTCTCTCCCCCGATGCGCTTCTTGTTGCTCATTCAATCACAGGATACAGCGGCGGCGGTAAATCTATGATAGAGGAATACAGAGACGAAAACAAAAGTCCTCTTTTGTGCGCACCAAGACAGTATGGCATAGCTCAAAAGCACAAGCATCTGCCGGAAATGGTGAGCATTACGGGGCTTAAAAATGCTCCTGTTTTCTGTCCTATCGTTTCAGATTTTTATTCGGGCATGGAAGTCACAATTCCTCTTCACAAGAATTTATTGTGTGCAGGATACGGCATTGAGGACATAAAGACAGCTTACAAGAGCGCCTATAGCGGACCTATTGTCTTTTACGAAGAGAATACGGACGAGTCGGGATTTCTTTCCTCGGCACGACTTTCGGGTAAGGATTCAATGCAGATTTCCGTTCACGGAAGCTGCGAGCGCATCTTGCTTGTTGCAAGATACGACAATCTCGGAAAGGGCGCATCCGGTGCTGCTGTCGAGTGCTTAAATATAGTGCTTGGAGAAGAAAAAACAAAAACTCTCGAGCTTTGAAGAAAAGGATTTTGAAAATGGAAATAATAAACGGCGGCGTGTGTGCCGCAAAGGGTTTCACTGCAGCTGGCTTACACTGCGGAATAAGAAAAAGAAAAACGAAAAAGGATATAGCTCTTATATATTCCAAAGTACCTGCAGCTGCAGCAGCGGTTTATACTACAAACAAGGTAAAGGGCGCACCTCTTACCGTCACGAAGAATAATCTTAAAAACGGTGTAGCTCAAGCAATTATATGTAACAGCGGTAACGCAAACACCTGCAATGCAAACGGTATAGAGATTGCAGAAACGACCTGCAAGCTTGTTGCAAAATCGCTTAACATTTCCGAAAGTGACGTTGTCGTTGCATCTACGGGAGTTATCGGTCAAAAAATGGACATTGCCCCCTTTGAAGCAGGAATTCCTCTTCTTGCAAAAGCACTTAACGAAAACGGAAGTGCAGATGCGGCAGAAGCTATTATGACAACCGACACGAAAATGAAGGAAATTGCGGTAAGCTTTACTGTCGGAGGCAAGGAATGTCATATTGGCGGCATTGCCAAGGGCTCGGGAATGATTCATCCGAATATGGCAACAATGCTTGTTTTCATAACCACAGACTGTAATATTTCTTCCGAGATGCTTTCTTTGGCTCTCACAGGGGATGTGGAAAAAAGCTTCAATATGATAAGCGTCGACGGGGACACTTCAACAAACGACATGGTTTCCGTTCTTGCGAACGGACTTGCGGAAAATGAGAAAATAGTCGACACGGGTACTGATTTTGAAATCTTCAAGGAAGCTCTTGGTAAAGTTACAAACCATCTTTGCCGTGCAATTGCCAAGGACGGCGAGGGTGCAACAAAGCTTATTGAGTGCTCTGTTTCGGGAGCTAAGGACGAGAACGCGGCAAAAACAATTGCAAAAAGCGTCATCTGCTCCTCTCTTGTCAAGGCGGCGATGTTCGGCGCTGACGCAAACTGGGGACGTGTGCTTTGCGCTATCGGCTACAGCGGTGCTGAGGTTGATGTTACAGGAGTTAGTGTTTCCTTTGCTTCAAGTGCAGGCGAGGTATCTGTTTGCAAGGCGGGCGCGGGAATAGACTTTTCCGAAGAGAAAGCAAAAAAGGTTCTTACGGAGGACGAAATTAAAATAATCGTTACACTCTCTGACGGAACTGCCGAGGCAACAGCATTCGGTTGCGACTTGACATATGAATACGTAAAAATCAACGGAGATTACAGAACGTGATGGATAAAGAAATAAAGCTTACAAACGATTTGCGCGCCGAGGTTCTTACCCAAGCGCTTCCCTATATCAGAAACTACTACAACAAGACCGTTGTCGTAAAGTACGGCGGAAACGCAATGATAAACGAAAATCTTAAGCAGCAGGTTATGGAGGACATAGTTTTGCTCCACCTGATAGGAGTTAAGGTTATTTTGGTTCATGGCGGAGGTCCGGAAATTACGGATATGCTGAAAAAAATCGGCAAGGAATCAGTCTTTTGCGACGGGCTTCGCGTTACAGACAAGGAAACCGTCGAGGTCGTTCAGATGGTTCTTGCGGGAAAAATCAACAAGCAGCTTGTAAATCTGCTTGAACTAAAGGGCGGAAAGGCAATAGGCATTTCCGGTCTTGACGGTCACATGATACAAGCCAAAATGAAAGACGAAAAGCTTGGTTTTGTCGGCAAAATTACCGGTGTTGATGTTTCTCCGATAAAGGACCTTGTTGAAAAGGGATACATTCCCGTTGTTTCAACAATCGGATGTGACTCTGCCGGCAATGTTTACAATATCAATGCAGACACCGCGGCATCATTTATTGCAGGCGCTATGGAAGCAGAACGCCTTATAACTATGACGGATATAGAGGGAATTCTTCGCGACAAGGACGACCACACCTCTATAATTCCGTGCATGGACATAAAAATGGCTAAAGAGCTTTTCGATAGCGAAGTTATCAGCGGCGGAATGATTCCTAAGGTAGAGTGCTGTATCGATGCAATCTACAAAGGAGTTAAAAAGGTCACCATCCTTGACGGAAGAGTTCCTCATGCGCTTTTGATTGAAACCTTAACTGACGAAGGAGCCGGAACTATGATAGTTCGGGATATGAAAGATGGCAATAAGCTTTAAGGAAAACGACAACAGATACATAAGCAATACCTACGCAAGATTTGATATAGAATTAACACGGGGCGAGGGGTCTTTGGTATACGACGTAAACGAAAAGGAGTATATAGACCTTTCTTCCGGAATAGCCGTCAACACCTTCGGCTATTGTGACCCCGTCTGGCAAAGTGCTGTAACAGAGCAAATCTCAAAGCTTCAGCACACCTCAAACCTTTACTACTCAGAGCCGTCAACCCATCTTGCGAAAATGCTTTGCGAAAAAACAGGAGCAAAAAACGTATTTTTTTCAAATTCGGGCGCAGAGGCAAACGAGTGCGCAATAAAGACTGCGCGTCTTTACGCGGAAAAGCTGCACGGTAAAGACTATTACAACATAATCACTCTTAAAAACAGCTTCCACGGAAGAACGGTTACGACCCTCGCAGCAACCGGACAGGACGTTTTTCACGAGCATTTTACTCCTATGACGGAGGGCTTTTTATACGCAAATGCAAACGACCTTACTTCTCTTCGCCTCCTCTCAGAGCAAAATAAGTGTGCGGCCATAATGATGGAGCTGGTGCAGGGAGAGGGGGGCGTTGTGCCTCTTGATAAGGATTTCGTTGTCGGAGCTAAAGAGCTTGCCGAAAAGCTCGGATTGCTTTTGATTTTTGACGAGGTGCAAACTGGCAACGGCAGATGCGGCACACTTTACGCATACGAGCATTATGGGGTTACACCCGATATTCTTACTACGGCTAAGGGACTTGCCGGCGGACTTCCGCTCGGAGCAACTCTTTTCTTTGAAAAAACCGCAGATACTCTTTCTCCGGGACTTCACGGCTCTACATTTGGTGCAAATCCCGTATGCTGTGCTGCTGCAAACAGCGTTCTTTCAAGAATAGACGAGGGGCTTTTGGCTTCCGTTAAGGAAAAATCCTCTTATATATTCAACGAGCTTTCGGGCGCTGACGGTGTAAAAAGCGTCACGGGTCTTGGTCTTATGATAGGAATTGAGCCCGAAGCAGATGCTTCTGCCATTATAAGCGAGTGCATCAAGGCAGGAATTCTTCCCATAAAGGCGAAAAACAAAATACGTCTTCTACCACCCTTGAATATCCCCTTTGAATTACTTGAAAAAGCAATTTCAATTCTTAAAGAAAAGTTAAAGGAGAGCATCTTATGAACTTCTTAAAAGGCAGAGATTTCCTCAAGCTTCTTGACTTTAGCAAGGAGGAAATTACAAAGCTCGTCGACCTTTCGGCAGAGCTTAAGGCAAAGAAAAAAAGCGGCATCCCCCACAAATATTGCGAAGGAAAAAACATCGCGCTCATTTTTGAAAAAACGAGCACAAGAACGCGCTGCGCCTTTGAGGTTGCGGCTATGGATCTCGGAATGGGAGTTACCTATCTTGACCCCACCGGCTCTCAAATAGGAAAAAAGGAAACGATAGCAGACACCGCCCGCGTTCTTTCGGGAATGTATGACGGAATAGAATATCGCGGATTTGGCCAACCGATAGTTGAAGAGCTTGCAAAATACGCTTCTGTTCCGGTATGGAACGGTCTTACAAATGAATTTCACCCCACTCAGATAATCGCCGACCTTCTTACCATAAAGGAACAATTCGGTCATCTTGAGGGGATAAATTTCGTTTACATGGGCGATGCAAGATACAATATGGGCAATTCCCTCATGGTCGGATGCTGCAAGATGGGAATAAATTTCACTGCATGCGCACCCGAAAAATACTTCCCGGACAAAGCTCTTGTTGAAGAGTGCAAAAAAATCGCCAAAGAGAGCGGAGCAATACTCAAGTTCGAAAGCGACCCCCTTGTCGCCACCAAGAATGCCGATGTTATATATACTGACGTATGGGTTTCTATGGGTGAGCCGCCTGAGGTCTGGGCTGAAAGAATAAACGACCTCTCTCCCTATGCCGTTACAAAGGATATTATGAACAACGCAAAGGACAGCGCCATCTTTATGCACTGTCTTCCCTCATACCACGACCTCAAGACAACCATTGGCAAAGAGGTCGGTGAAAGATTCGGAAGAGATTACATGGAGGTTAGCGATGAGGTGTTCGAGAGCGAATGCTCGGTTGTTTTCAGAGAAGCCGAAAACAGAATGCACACAATCAAAGCTGTAATGCTTGCGACTCTTTAATTAACGGGTTTTCGTATTTATCCAAAATTGAACAAAACCGGCAATATGTTTTGGAGCATCGCTTCATTGTAATTTGTATAATTTTAAGGAAAACCAAGGTGAAAAGCCCTTTGGTTTTCCTCTTTTTTTATTGTATTTTTGTGTACTTTAGTTAATTAAATCGAGTCGTTTTGTTAAAACGCACAAATTTAATATGCGTTCGTTGACAGAAGTAGCGGATCATGATATAATTATAATGTCCATGGAAAGTGGTTCGCACCTCTTCGCAAGAGGTGTTTCCTTGTGATAGAGAAATATCAAAACGAACCAAAATGGAGGAAAATTATGCCGGCACTTATTATTACTATTTCGGTCATCGTTGTTCTTGTTATTGCATTCTTTGTTGCGGGTTATCTGAAAGCCCCGCCCGACACCGCTTACATAATTTCAGGTCTCGGAAAAAGAAAAATCCTTATTGGTAAAGCGGGCTGGAGAATGCCGTTCTTTACCCGTCTTGATAAGCTTTCACTTGGTGTAATGCAGGTTGACGTCAAGACAAGCGAGGCGGTTCCGACCAACGAGTTTATAAACGTTACTGTTGACGGTGTTGCGAACATCAAAATATCTTCCGACCCCGAACATCTTAAAAGAGCTGCAGAGGCGCTTCTCGGAAAGAGCCGAACCGAGCTTGTAAACCTTGTAACTCAGGTTCTTGAAGGTAATATGCGCGAGATTGTAGGTTCTGTTGGACTTAAGGAGATGGTTCAGGACAGACAGGGTGTTGCTAAGAAAATCACCGAAAATGTAGTTCCCGATATGGAAAAGCTTGGTATTGAAGTCGTAAACTTTAACATCCAGAACTTCAAGGACGGTGCAGGCACTATTGAAAATATGGGTATAGATAACGTTGAGCAAATAAGGAAAAATGCTCAGATAGCCAAAGCTAATGCACAGCGCGATATTGCCATAGCAACGTCCAAGGCACATGAGGAAGCTAACGCAGTAAAGGTTGAGGCGGAAAAGAAAATCGCAGAGCAGAATGCCGAGCTCGCAGTTCAGCAGGCAGATATGAAGGTTAAAGCCGATACAAAAAAGGCAGAGGCAGACGCAGCGTATTCCATTCAACAGGAAGCTCAGCGTAAAACCATTGAGATTGCAAAGACTAATGCGGACATTGCTCGTCGTGAGAAGGAAGCGGAGCTTGCCGAAAAGGAGATTGCTCTTAAGGAGCGCAAGCTTGATGCGGAAATCAAAAAGCAGGCGGATGCTCTCAAATACCGTTCTGAGAAAGAAGCAGAGGCGGAGCTTATCAAGCGTCAGAAGGAAGCCGATGCAAAAGCGTACGAAACCATAAAGGAAGCGGAGGCGAAAAAGGCAGAAGCCGAAGCTATCAGATTCGCGATGGAGCAGGAAGCCGAGGGTATAAGAGCAAAAGGATTGGCAGAAGCCGAAGCTATCGAGAAAAAAGCTGAGGCACAGAAGAAGATGGGAGAGGCATCGGTTCTTGAAATGTACCTTTCAGCTCTTCCCGAAGTTGTTAAGAATGCAGCTTCTCCTCTTGCTCAAACAGATAAAATCGTTATGTACGGCGACGGCAACTCATCGAAGCTTGTACGTGACGTAATGAACAGCTCTAATCAAATAATAGAAGGAATGAAAGAATCCACGGGTATTGATTTGGCATCGCTTCTTGCCGGATTTATCGGTGGGAAAGCGGCACAAGCCCCCTCGGAAACTATCTCCGAGTAAATGCTTTTTCATCGGTTAGCACTAACAAAAATGCTCTGCAAAATATTGCAGAGCAACAAAAAGTGCGCCTGTACCCGTTTCGCACTCTAAAGAACTGTTTTGAAATTCAAGAGAATATATTATCTACCGACAGGAACGGGGCTAGCTCAAGTTGCCAAAACTTAGCTAGCCCCGTTTCACGTATATGGAATAGAAAAATTAGAGAGAAATCTTCACTACTCATCTTTTGCAAGCATTTCATGTGTACTTGCGCATTTCAAGTTATATATTAATGGTAGTTGCAATTTCGTATGACTTTCGGAACTCTTCTCTTCTTTCGTTTACAAGCATTTGCATATCTGAAAGCGTATCTCTGCTATAGTCTTTGAGCTCCGATTCCTTTACAAGAACCTTTTTATACATTTTGTCAACAACGAGCGCATAAGAAATTCCGCAAGGGAGAATATCTCCCTTTCTCTCACAAATTACGAGATTCGACTTTCCTTTTAGAAGCTGTTCAACCGCAACGTATCCCGAGCAAGAGGCAAGAAGACGGTCGCGAAGTGTAGGATTTCCGCCTCTTACGACGTGAGCAAGGCGCGCAAATTTTGTTTCGACCTCTGTTTCTTCCTCTATTTTATTTGCAAGGCGTTCTATGTTTTGTGAGCCGACACCCTCTGAAGCAACAACGATAAAGTTTCTCTTTCCCTTAATTCTTGACTTTTTGATATGCTCACAGATTTTATTCTCATCATAATCTATCTCCGGAACAATAATTGCGGTTGCACCCGATGCAATTCCCGTATTGAGTGCAATATATCCCGCGCCGCGTCCCATGACCTCAACCACGTTGCATCTGGCATGTGACTCGCAGGTATCGCGAAGCTTATCGACAAGGTCGATTACCGTATTCATAGCGGTATCGTAGCCGATAGAATTATCTGTTGCGGTAATATCATTATCTATAGTTGCAGGAATTCCTATGCAAGGAACACCGAGTGCGGTAAGCGCAGCAGCACCTCTTAAAGTACCGTCTCCGCCTATTGCTACGATTCCGTCTATTCCGAATCTCTTGCAATTTTCAACGGCGGCTGCCTTTCCCTCGGGAGTCAGCATCTCGGGGCAGCGGTCAGAATAAAGCATAGTTCCGCCCTTGTTTATAATGTTGGAAACATCTCTTAATTTAAGTGGCTTGATTTCTCCCGAGATAAGACCCGAGTATCCCCTGTATATACCCATGACCTCGACTCCGTGTGAAAGAGCTGTTCTGGTAACCGCTCTGATTGCGGCGTTCATTCCGGGAGCGTCTCCGCCTGAGGTCAGGACACCTATTCTCTTAAATTTTTTCATCTTTTTCTACCTTTCGACGAAAATGTTTGCGTTGGTTTTTCAGATATATCATTATACATCTTTTTAACGGATTTTACAAGAGAATTTTCTAAAAAAATACCCCAATTTTTAACTTTTAACTTCAAAAAGAGGAGCTTAGCGATTGACAAAATAAATATTTTATGCTAAAATACTCTAAAATACGTATCACACGAACACGTAGCTGCATGCCGTTGATGCAACGGAAAGGAGTTTTATGTATATAGCTATAATTGCCGATGACAACAAAAAAGAGCTTATGGCGCAGTTCTGCATTGCATACTGCGGAATACTCAGCCGCCACAACCTGTGTGCAACTCATATTACGGGCAAGTATATCTCCGAGTCCACAGGACTTGATATAGAAACCTTCCTTTCGGGCAGTAGCGGAGGTACTGACCAAATTGCCTCAAGAGTTTCATATAATGAAATAGACCTCGTCTTCTATTTCAGAAGCACCAATCCCGATGATGAAATGTTTGAAGGAGAAAAGAATCTTCTTCGCCTTTGCGATGTTCACAACGTCCCTGTTGCGACTAATATTGCAACTGCCGAAGCATTGGTTATAGCTCTTGACAACGGTGCTCTCGATTGGCGAAATCTCGTAAACCCGATAAGCGACTATAACAAAAACAAAAAACGTCATGTTTGACAAAAAGCGGCCCTTGCTAATCTTCAGCTCAAGCTCGAAGAATGTAAAGAGGTCGCTTTTATGATAGGAAGTTTATGCCGATAATTAAAGAGAAAAATTTTAAAGTGATTTCAGTCATAGAAAACCTTAACGATTCGGGCCTCTGTGACGGTGAAAGCGAAAAAAGCAACCTTTGCTACAGCGGTTTTTTCAAAATAGAAGAGGACAGCTTTATTATAAGCTATAGAGAAAAGAGTGAAAACGGCTTAACTCTCTCGGAGTTGACCGTTCAAACCGACACTGTCTTGCTCAAAAAAAGAGGGGCGGTCTGCTGCGATATTCGCTTTTGCGAAAAACAAACGCACACCTCTATCTATGAAGTCACGCCGTTTAGGTTCGACATGGCGGTTCTCACTAAAAAAATCAGAAATAATCTTACCAAAGACGGCGGATGTGTCGATATTCACTATGAAATGAATATCGGAGGACAAAATAAGCGCGTCCGCCTAAAAATAGAGGTATAAATACAAAAAAGGAGGTAGAACATGGAGCTTTCGGAATTTAAAAGCCGGTTAAAATCAGACAACGCTTGCGGATGGTATATTTTTGCCGGAGAAGAAGATTATCTGAAAAAGCACTACCTCGGCCTCTTACGTAAGCAAATAGTTTCAGACGATACCTTTGCTCTTTTTAATCACACGGTTTTTGAGGGTGACGACATTGATTTTTCGTCGGTTGCCGAAGCAATAAAATCTCCGCCTATGATGAGCGAGTACAAGCTTATAGAGTGGCGCTTTGCAGATATAGATTCCTTAAGGGAAGGCGAAAAAGCAGCCATCGAAGAACTTTTTTCACTCAAGGAAGAGTACCCAAATGTGTGCTTTGCCATTCTTACGACTTCCGCGGGATTTGACACGGGTACAGCCAAGCGTCCCTCTAAGAATGCCGCACGTCTTATGCACGGATTCGATATCATTACCTTTAACAAATCCACCGAGCAGCAGCTTATTGCCTGGCTAAAAAAGCATTTTGATGCCGAGGGCGTTTTTGCTCCTTTGGAAGCGTTGAATGCACTTATATTCCGCTCGGGACGCTCAATGGAAATTCTTAATAACGAGGTTGCAAAGCTATGCTGCTATGCAAAGGCGAACGGTAAAAGCGGTATTGATGCTCGCGACGTCTATGAAATCGCTTCATCCTCATCTGAGTCGGATGCATTCGCCCTCTCTAACGCGGTTATTGAAAAGAATATTTCAAAGGCGTTTTCCGCTATGGCGGATTTGAAAATGCGCCGCGTAGAGCCAAATGCAATTATCGCTATGCTCTCTCGCACTTACTCCGAGCTCGTTTCCGTTTCCTTGCTTCTTGACGAGGGGCTTGGAGCTTCGGATATAGAATCAACTCTCAAGTTTCACCCCTTCAAAGCAAAGCTGTACATCGGGGCTGCCAAAAAAAGCAGAACTCAAAAGCTTGTAGCTTCTCTTGACAAGCTAAGACGTATCGACGCTTCCTCAAAGTCCGGCGGTCTTACAGGATACGGGGTTGTTGAGATGTTTATAACTCAAAATATACAGTGAAAAGGAAATCAAAAATGAAAAAAAGACTTCTATCTCTTCTTTTAGCAGTGCTGTTTATCGCGGCACCGGTTTTGTCCCTTACGTCGTGCGGAGAGGTGCACGCGTGTGAATATTTAGGCGAGCGCGACATCACAGGACGTGATATACATTACGTTGAAATGGCGGTTAAGGGTTACGGGAAGGTCGTCATTCTTCTTGATGCGACAACAGCACCCGTTACGGTAGCTAATTTCCTTTCTCTTGTAGAGAACGAATTTTACAACGGGCTGACCTTTCACAGAGTTATAGCCGACTTTATGATTCAAGGCGGAGATCCGAAGGCAAACGGCTCGGGTGGCTCGGCAAATAATATTTACGGCGAATTTTCAAGCAACGGTCACGAAAACGATATTTCTCACAAAAAGGGCGTTATCTCTATGGCTCGCATTCAGGATATGGACTCTGCCTCCTCCCAGTTCTTCATCTGTAACGCTGATGCTTCGGAATCCCTTGACGGCTTGTATGCTTCGTTCGGATACGTCGTAGAGGGTCTTGACATTATAGACCAAATCACAGAGGATTACTTCCCCAAAACTCTTTATTACGAGTACTACGGACATCCGATGTACCACAGCTACTGGGCTTATTACGGCAACGGCGCTATCGAAAACAAAAGCGACCAACCGGTCATTAAATATATCAAAGTCCTCGAAAACTATACTCCAAAGAGCTGAAAATTAGTTGATTTTTCTGCTTGACACTATATACACGCTATGCTATAATATATAAAAATATTAAAACTCTTATTTTAATGAATAGAAAGTGAGATTCGCAAATGGCAATTTACTTCAAAGAACCCTCTCATACATTCAGTGAATATCTTTTAGTTCCAGGATACACAGATGAAAGATGTGTTCCAACGAACGTTTCTCTTCGCACCCCCCTTGTCAAATACAGAAAGGGACAGGAAGAATGTCCTCTTATGTTAAACATACCCATGACCTCTGCTATCATGCAATCGGTTTCAGATGACAGAATGGCAATAGCTCTTGCGAAGGAGGGCGGTATATCCTTCATTTACGGCTCACAGTCTATTGAGGACGAGGCAGCTATGGTTGCAAGAGTTAAGGGCTACAAGGCGGGCTTTGTTGTAAGCGATTCAAACCTCACTCCCGAAAATACTCTCGCTGACGTTCTTGACCTCGTTGAAGCAAACGGTCACTCCACAATGGCTGTTACCAATGACGGAACTGCAACAGGAAAATTGCTCGGTATAGTTACAGGAAGAGATTACAGAATAAGCAGAATGAGCACAGACGAGAAGGTAAAGAATTTTATGACTCCCCTTAAAAATCTCGTTACAGCTCCTGAGGGAACGACTCTTAAAGAAGCAAACGATATTATTTGGGACAACAAGCTCAATTCTCTTCCCATCGTTGATAAAAAAGGCAATCTTAAGTACTTCGTCTTCCGCAAAGACTACGCACAGCATAAGGAAAATCCGCTCGAGCTTCTCGACGAAAACAAAAGCTATATCGTAGGTGCAGGTATAAATACAAGAGACTATGAAAAAAGAGTTCCCGCACTTATTGAGGCAGGCGCTGATGTTCTTTGTATAGATGCATCAGAAGGATATACGATTT
Organism: Eubacteriales bacterium; assembly: GCA_045534215.1. Classification (GTDB taxonomy): domain Bacteria; phylum Bacillota; class Clostridia; order Oscillospirales; family CAG-272; genus UBA1740. The sequence goes on along the minus strand of JAZSJG010000055.1, from coordinate 648 downwards.
GGCAAAAGCGTACCCTAGACTTCATAAGGGAAAAATACGGAGACACCGTAAAGGTCGGAGCAGGAAACGTAGTTGACAGAGAGGGCTTCCTCTTCCTTGCAAAAGCAGGTGCCGATTTCATCAAAATAGGTATCGGAGGCGGCTCAATCTGTATAACCAGAGAGCAAAAGGGTATAGGTCGCGGACAGGCAAGCGCGGTTATTGAGGTTGCCGAGGCGCGTGACGAATACTTTAAGGAAACCGGAATTTATATTCCTATCTGCTCTGACGGCGGTATCGTTCACGATTATCATATGACACTTTCTCTTGCCATGGGAGCTGACTTCATGATGCTCGGTAGATATTTTGCAAGATTTGACGAAAGCCCCACGCCCAAAATCATGGTTAACGGTCAGTATGTTAAAGAATATTGGGGCGAGGGCTCTAACAGAGCAAGAAACTGGCAAAGATATGACCTTGGCGGAAAGGCAAAGCTTTCTTTCGAAGAGGGTGTTGATTCTTACGTTACCTACGCCGGCTCGCTTCACGACAATGTGGAAAAATCTCTTTACAAGGTTAAATCCACAATGTGCAACTGCGGCGCTATAACCATCCCCGAGCTTCAGGAAAAAGCAAAGCTCACCCTCGTTTCTGCAACTAGTATCGTCG